>JABDJB010000029.1 GCA_013003425.1 Gammaproteobacteria bacterium
CGCCGGCAGTTGCAGTGCCTCGCTGCGTGACACTGGTGATATTCCCATTACCGTCGGTGGTGCACTGTCGGGCATAGCTGAACTGGTTACTGCTGTTGAGGGTTTCGAGGTGATACTTGAACCAGAAGGCTTCTCGTGGACCCGGCGTCGACGGGCAGGCGCCAAGCATGCCAAGTAGCAACAGCATGACACCACCAAAAACAAACCTGGACTGACTCTTGTCCATGCGACCTCCTCCGCTTTGCAGCGGCGAGTGGCGGGCTTGCCTTGAGTATAGTCGCTGAATCCGCTTGCAACATGTCCACCCCCCGCCCTGGTAGCAGCCCTAAACGTGGCTCCGGATCGCTGATTCTGCCGTTCAGATACTGAAGATGTCGGATACCGCAATGCTGAAGCCGGGCAGCAGATCTGCAGCGGCGAGCTCATCGCTGCCGCTGTGCGGTTGCGGCTGAAACAGGCTGCAATAGCTGAACACTGATTCCAGATCTGCATCGATCACCCACACAAGCGTACTCCCGGCAGCGAGATAGTCGGCTACCCTGGCGTGAATTTCAGCGCGGGTATTGCCTGGTGACAACACTTCAACTGCAAGATCGGGCGCGCCGGGAATGGCGCGACGCTCGTCGGCCAGCGCCTGGTAACGTTCCAGCGTGACAAACGCCACATCGGGTGCACGCACGGTATCCGGCGTTTCGTGCAGCACAAACCCGGTATCGCATGACAGTACTACGCCGGTACGGTGCCGCCGTGCCCAGGTATCGAGCAGTGTCGCGATGCGTGTGGCGATACGGCCATGCCGCGCCCCGGGAGGCGGTTCACTGACCAGCCAGCCGTTGACCAGCTCGTAACGTTGCTCGTCATCCGGCAGCCGGTACAGCTCGTCCAGCGTCATTGCCTGTGGTGCCGCTGCATTACTCATGCTGAAAAGCCTAACAGAAAGCCGTGCATGTAACCGTTTGCTGTTGTCGGCAAAAGAACCAGAAACAGGACAGGCCGCAAACCCGTATGGCTGCTGCCTACCGTGGTCTGCGGTAGTCGGGGTTGGGCCAGGTTTCCATGACGTCACGACCCTCGGATGCCTTAACGCAGCGGCATTTTTCGTGACGGAATTTGCGCACGCACCACTCGGTAGTACCGCGCGGGCATTTCAGCGCTTCCGGGTCGACGGTGACAATCGATTCCTCAATTACCTCCGTGTCGTCCGCGGTCTCCGCCGGTTCCGGAGGTTTGGTCGCACACCCGACAAGCAGATTCAAAGCCAATAAGCCGACGATCAAGATCGTGATGCTGCGCATATCCCGGGCCTCTTCGCAGTGCCAGATAACAGACAGTTTACTAGAGAATATGCGACTGTTCGGCAGTAGGCCGGCGCTGTCGGCGGTTGCGCTCAAGTTACTGGCTGACCGACAGTTTATCGTCATCAGCCAGCGCTACGGGGGTCGGCGCCCGGCCCGACTGCGTGCCGGGACGGTTTTCTTGTCTGCTCCGGATTCCCGGTAAACTGCGGACTCGTTTCATCCTCCGGGTAGCCCGCCATGCGCCAACTCTACGCCGTCCTTGCCCTGTTTTTTGTTATCACACCTGCCGTTGCCGATGATGCTGCAGCCGGACTACGCGCGGTCACCCATGAAGACGTGTGGTTGATGTGGCGGCCGGGCACGCCTGCGGTCAGCCCCGACGGCAGGTGGGCGGTGTTTTCGGTAACCGAGCCTTCGTATAACAAAGACGACGAAGTAAAAGACCTTTGGGTGGTACCGGTCGACGGCAGCCGGCAGGCGCGGCGGCTGACGGCGACGAAGTCATCGGAAAGCGACCTGGCGTGGAGCCCCGACAGCACAAAGATTGCCTTCAGCGCAAAACGCGATGACAACGACGATGCGGTAACGCAGGTGTATGTGCTTGACATGACCGGTCCCGGCGAGGCGATCCAGCTAACCGACTGGCCCACCGGTGCGAGAAAGCCGAAGTGGAGCCCTGACGGCAGGCGCATTGCGTTCGAGGTGCGGCTGTATCCCGGCATCCCGGCCGAGATTGAGGCAACAAGAGAAGAAAAAAAGCGCCGCGACGCTCAGGACAACAACGTATCGTCATACGAAAACTTCCCCATTCGCCGCTGGGACAAGTGGCGCGACAACCTGCACACGCAGCTTGCCGTGCAGGATGGTGAAACCGGCAGTAAAGTCAGCTTCCCGCTGGCCGGCAGCAAATTGATTGAGCAAACCGGTTACGCTGGCGTGCCAACGCGCAGCGGCGACACGCTGGCGGCCGAGTGGGCACCCGACGGCAGCGGGCTGGTGTTCTCGGCCACCACAAACCTGCATGAAGCGGCGTTCAGCAAGACTTTCTATCACCTGTACTACGCCGCCGCCGATGGCAGCGAGGTGCGGCCACTAACCGAGGGCACGCAGTGGGTCTGCCACTCGGCAAAGTTTGCCCCTGACGGTAAGTCGCTGGTGTGTCAATACGACCCGGTCACCGAATTTGTCTACGAAAACGACGAGCTGGCGCGGCTGCCGTGGCCGGTGCGTGGCGAGCCGCAGGTGCTGACGGATGCATTCGACCGCTCGGTGGGCGGCTGGACCTTCAGCAGCAACGGCCGCTCCTTATATATAATCGCACTGGACCACGCCCGCACGCGCCTGTTCACCGTGCCGGCGCGCGGCGGCACGGTGAAAGCGCTGCATCCTGACAGCAGTGGCGTTTACGCCGGCGTCGAAGCAGCCGGGCGCCATCTTGTTGCCCGCTGGGAAAGCTCTGCGGTACCTGCAGAAATCGTACGAGTCGATGCGCGAACCGGGCGCCACACGCCGCTGACGTCATTCAATACTGAGCGCGCCGCGAAGCTGGATCGCCAGCCTTACCGCGAGTTCTGGTTTGAAAGCTCACGAGGCCGTCGTATCCACAGCTGGCTGGCACTGCCGCCCGGCTTTGATGAAAACAAAAAGTACCCGCTGGTGCTGTTCATCCACGGCGGCCCGCACAGTTCGTCACGCGATGCCGACCACGTGCGCTGGAGTCCGCACCTGCTGGCCGCACCGGGCTACGTGGTGTTACTGACCGACTACACCGGCTCGGTCGGCTACGGCGAACAATTTGCCCGGAACATACAGGGCGACCCGCTGAGAACACCCGGCGATGAACTGATCGAAGCGGTGGACGAAGCCATCAAGCGATTTGTTTTCATCGATGGCGAGCGCCTGGCCGCGGCCGGCGCCAGCTACGGCGGGCATCTCGCCAACTGGCTGCAGGGCAACACCAAACGCTTCAAAGCGCTGATCAATCACGCCGGGCTGGTCGACCTTGAAGGCCAGTGGTCGAGCAGCGATGTCGTCTATCACCGCGAACTCACCAACGGCGGCCCAGCCTGGGGCGACAGCCCGATCTGGAAAGAACAAAGCCCGGCCACCTATGCCGACAACTGGTCCACGCCGATGCTGCTGACTATCGGCGAGAAAGACTACCGCGTGCCCGTCAACCAGACCATTGCCGCGTGGACTTACTTAAAGCGCAAGAACGTGCCGGGCAGACTGCTGGTCTACCATGACGCCAACCACTGGATCATGAAAGGCGCCGAGGCAAAGCACTACTGGGAGCAGGTGCATGAATGGCTGGCCCGGCACCTGAACCCTTAGCAGATAAAATGGCAACTGATCGCGATTACTGGGAACGCCACGCACGCAACTATGACGCTTCAATGTGGCTGCTCGGCCGCCCGCTGCCGCGCATGCTGGAGCTTGCCAGTGCAGCAGTACGTGACAAGCGAGTGCTGGAGGTAGCCGCCGGCACCGGCCTCGTAACGACAGCGATTGCACATACCGCCGATGAGGTTATCGCCACCGACTATGCAGCGGCCATGGTTGAGTCGCTTGAAAAGCGCGTTCGCGAGGACAATCTCGACAACGTAAGCTGCCAGCAGGCCGATATCTACCAGCTTCCTTTTGCCCCGGACGAGTTCGACGCGGTAGTTGCCGCCAACGTCCTGCACCTTGTTCCGGATCTCGGCGGCGCTGTTGCGAATATCAGGCGTATCCTTAAGCCGGACGGTATATTGGTCGCGCCGACTTTCTGCCACGACGAAACAATGACGGCATCGATCTTATCCCGGCTGATCGGGCTCAGCGGTTTTCCCGGCCACCGGCGCTTCACGGCGCAGTCGCTGATCGAGTCGCTCGAGCGTCACGGCCTGGACATCCGGCAGACGGAAGTCCTTCCCGGGCTCATCCCGATCGCTTACTTGGAAGGCACTTTCCCCGGCTGAGGTGCCCGGCGGCAATTACGCCGCGAAATCCCTAATCGGTTTCCAGCGGCAGCTCCGGGTCGGCCGCCCATTCCTGCAATGAGGCGGTGTACACGGCGACATTGGTAAAACCGAGCCGGTGCAGCACGAAGGCGTTGGCCGATGCCGCGATGCCGCCGCCGCAATAGGTGATCGTGCGGGCGTTGCGGTCGCCTTCAATCATCATGTCCATCTCATCGGCAGAACGGAACCGGCCGGTTTCATCGAACAGATTGGTGGTGGGAAGATTGCCGGCACCCGGGATATGCCCGGGGCGCGCGTACATCGACATTTGCCCCAGATAATGCGGTTCGGACATCGCATCGATCAGGCTGACGCTGTTGTTGCCGACTGCGGCGAGCACCTGGTCACGATCAACAATCAACGCGGGGCGCAGGTTAATACTGAGCTGCCCGGCCGGGCGTAATGCCGCTTCGGTCGACAACGTATACCCGGCATCGGTCCACGCCTTCAGCCCGCCATCGAGCAGGGCGGCATTATCGAAACCGATCCAGCGCAGCATCCACCACACCCGCGAGGCCCAGATGGAGTTGTAGTTGTCGTAAAGCACCACCCGCGTATCGTCGCCGACACCGAGCGCTGCCATCGCAGCGGCAAACTGCTCCGGTGCAGGCACCACAAAGTCCATCGGGTTATCGGTATCAGCCAGCTCACCCTTGAGATCGGCAAAGCCCGCACCGGGTATGTGACCGGCGGCGTAATTGTCACGACCACTCAGCGACAGCATGGTGCCGTCGTCCTGCGGCTGTATCATTACTGAGCTGTCGAGCACCACCAGGTCCGGGTCATCCAGATGCTGGTTCAGCCACTCGGCACTGACCAGCGTGTCCATGGCAGGGGTCGGCTCAGGCTGCTCGTCCAGCCCGGCACACCCGGCCAGGACCAGCGACAGCACCAGACCGGAAAACATTGCGATGCGCGAGATTGATACCACCTGACTACCCCCTATAACGTATTCGAGAGTATAGCGGCTGATAAGGACCGTGACCTTGTCTGCCCCGCGGTCAGGTACGCTGCAATGCCAAAGCCCGCCATGCCCAGGTGCAAAAGCCTGGCATACCATGGATATGAGTAGTCCTGGCTTGCCATGTTCTCCTCCCATATACCATTGAAGTGGTAGTAGCCCGGCAGATTGGGGGCGCCCGGCACACAAGTGAATCGGGCAAATGCCGGTTTTCGCGTCACATCGGGCAAATGCCCGATAGGGATGATCACTCCAGCCGGCAGGACACCGTGCGGCAAACAAGGGGATCCCCGGCCTTCTGCAAGCCTGCCCCTGGCCGCAGTTACCGACCGCAGAGCGGCCCGACGACGCCATCGTTTATCAGCTAAATGCCGATTGGCGGTTGTCGTGCGTCGAGCAAGCCCGTTTCTGCCGGCGTTCAATGCCCGACCGGGCAATTACGATGTATGAGTGACAAGCCTCGCGCCGGCAACGAGATCGGTCGTCGCGGAGGACCGGCTAATACGATGGCCGGTGTGTGAAGGTCACAACTAGGTCACCGTCCCTGCTTCCGTCGCCGTTTGCAGACGGGTGCAGGCAATTGTAATCCCCGCCACAACGCACGCCTGTCTGCTATGGTGGCACTGCTATAGCAGCGGAGCCGTGTCTTGATCGAAGTCCGTGACCTGCAGAAATCCTATGGCGATTTGCTGGCGGTAAAGGGGATCAGTTTTACCGCCCGTGACTCGACCGTCTTTGGCCTGCTGGGACCGAACGGGGCGGGCAAATCCACCGCAATCAACTGTATCTCCGGGCTGCTGAAACCCACTGCCGGCCATGTCGCAGTCGGTGGCCACAGCATCACCAAAGATGCCGTCAAGGCCAAGGCATCGCTCGGTATCGTGCCGCAGGAACTGGCGATCTACGAAGACCTTTCGGCCAGCGACAACCTCGCCTACTGGGGTGCGGCGTACGGGCTGAAAGGCACGAAGCTGAAAGAACGCGTCGCGCACGTGCTGGATCGCATCGGTCTTACCGATCGTGCCGGTGACCTGCCAAAAAACTATTCCGGCGGCATGAAGCGGCGGCTCAACTTCGGTTGCGGCCTGGTGCACGAGCCGAAGGTGCTGTTGCTCGACGAGCCCACCGTGGGTGTCGATCCGCAATCGCGCGAACGCCTGTTCGACCTGGTCGAAGATGAAAAAGCCAAGGGCACCTGCGTGCTGTACACCACCCATTACATGGAAGAAGCCGAGCGGTTTTGTGACGAGCTGGCGATCATGGATCACGGCGAGATCATTGCTGCCGGCACCTTGCAGGCATTACGCGCACAGGTCGGTGAAAAAGACATCCTGCAGTTATCCGGCACCTTTGATGTGCCCGCGGTCGAAACCGCCATCGCGCCATTAAACGCCGATGTACTCACACTCAGCACCGATACAGTGATGATTGCCGTCGCCGATGGCGCCGCTAACCTGCAGGCGTTTCTCAACGGTGTCAGTGCCACCGGTGCGGTGATCCGCGATACCCGGTTGTCCGAGCCCAACCTCGAAAGCCTGTTTTTGAAACTCACCGGCAAGGACCTGCGCGCCTGATGCGGTTTGTCTTTATAACCGTCTGGAAGGAACTGAAGCGGCGCTTCAACGATCCCGGCGGCCTGCTGCAGGCCATGCTGATACCGTTTGCCGTCGGCGCCTTGATCGTCACGGCGGTGGGCGGCGGCGGATCGAGCATCACAGCCGAGCTGATGGTCACTGACCTGGATGACAGCTTTTTGAGCCAGGGCATTTTGAGTGCGCTGGGCCAGGGCCAGCTTGCCGAGATGATTACGCTGGAAGAAGTCACGCTGGAAGACGGCGAGCAGCGTATCAACAAGGGCGAGAGTTCGGCGCACCTGGTCATCCCGGCAGGTTTTGCCGATGCCTGGCTCGACCGCGCACCGTTCACACTGCCGCTGACGGTCAATCCGTCGCGCAGTATTACACCCCAGCTGATTCGCGAAACGCTCGAGGCCCTGCTCGACGTCGGCGATTACCTGCACAAGGTATTCGGCACCGAAATTGAGCTGATCAGCCAGGCACTGCAGGACGGCGATACCGATTTCCCCGTAGAAGATATGTCTGCCGGTATTTCGGGCAAGATGACCGGCATCGCCGGGCTGGTGTTTCCACCGGCGGTGACCGTCGCAGATGCGACACCCCAACCGGAAGGCACGAATTTCAGCGCACCGCTGTTAATGCTACCCGGCATCCTGCTGATGGCGGCGTTTTTCGCGGCCAATGGCCAGTCCAGCAACTTCTGGGCCGAACGGGAAAAAGGCACGCTGTCACGCTGGGTGGCCAGCCCCAATGCGTTCTTTGCCTACTGGGTGGCGCAGTGGTTTACCGCGATGCTGCTCACCGCGCTGGTCGCCGCACCGATCATGCTGGTGGGTTTTTTCTATGTCGGCATCAGTTTTGAAAAGTACTTCACCACGCTGGCCTGGCTGACGCTGACCGGCCCGATCCTGTTTGCTTTGCTCACCCTGATCCAGGTGATGTCACCGTCACGCAAGACCGGCAGCATGATTGCCACGCTGGTGATGTTTCCGCTGCTGATGATCGGCGGCAGCTTCTTCCCGACAGAAGCGATGCCCGACTTCATCGGTGCGCTGGCCAACTACACCCCCAACGGCCGCGTGCTGGAACCAATGAAAGGTTATTTCAGCGGTGCCCACGGCGCCTCGGGGCTGTTTGCCGATTTGTGGGGAATCCTGCTCGTCGCCGTTGTCCTGTTGTTCGTGGCGGGCCACCTCTCGGCGCGGCGGACGCTGCAATGAGCGATTTTTTCAGCAAAATCGCACTGCTGGCCCGCATCGACCTGAAACTGGCGCTGAAAGAACGCACCACCATCGTGTGGCTGTTCATCATGCCGGGGGTCTTCTTCTACTTCATCGGTACCGTAACCGGCGGCAGCATGAGTTTAACCGACACCGCCACTGAACTGGCCATCGAAAATAACGACGGCGGCTATTTATCAAAACACCTGGAACGGCGGCTGGAAGAAAGCCAGTTCACCCTCGTGTCGCCGCAGGACGCAGCGGTAACCGGTACAGAAGAACAGGAAGCACCCACCCGCCGTGTCGTCATCCCGGCCGGTTTCAGCGATAGCCTGTTAGCCGAAGAAGAAGTAACGCTCGAATTCCTGGGCCCGCAAGCCGGTTTCACCAACCAGTACGACGTGTTCCGCGTGCAAAAGGCCGCCTACACCGTACTCGGTGATTTGATTGTCATGACCACCGGTGACGGCGAGGTATCACCCGAAGCACTGGCCGCGGCCACCGCACAGACACGACCGGTAACCCTGGCCGTTACCGCGGCCGGGCGCCAGGTACAGATTCCGACCGGTTTCCAGCAGGCAATCCCCGGCACGCTGGTGATGTTTACCATGCTGGTGCTGCTCGCCACCGGTGCCAGCATGCTGGTCGACGAACGCGAAAAACAGTTGCTGCGGCGACTGGCCTCGGCCCCCTACACCCGCGCCGAAGTCGTGTTCGGCAAATGGACCGGCCGCATGGCACTGGCCATCGTGCAGATCGGCGTGGCCATCGCGTTGTCGTTTACCCCGATATTCGACATGAACTGGGGCCAGTCCCTGCCGATGGTGCTGGTCATCCTGCTGGCTTGGGGCGCGTTGTGCACTTCGCTCGCCTTGTTACTCGGCAGCCTCGCCACAACCGACAACCAGGCCGCCGGCCTCGGCGTGTTTTTCACCATGGTGCTCGCCGCGCTCGGCGGCTGCTGGTGGCCAATTGAAATCGCACCCGATTGGATGCAAAAACTCCAACTGGCCACCCCCACCGGCTGGACCATGGACGCCCTGCACAAACTCATCAGCTTCGACATGGCCTGGCAGCGGGTGCTGCCTAACCTCGCCGCGTTGCTTGTTGCTACCTTCCTGATTGGCTGGGCCGCTGCGCGGCGGTTCAGGTTTGTTTAGGTTCAAATCTCCGCATTGCACGTTGTTCCGGTTTTCGTCTTGCAGGCGCGGCACAATACCGGACAAGAGCGCCTCATGAAATGAATAAAACCGGCAGACCTGACCCCTGAGCCGTGCAGGGGTCGCTGGGGCCCGGCATCGCGAGGAATAGCCTCGCATGATGGGCCTTGATAAATGTAACGAAGCCTCTATATTGGATTAATCAAGTATCCTGGCCATGTGTTCCTGCACACAGATGCTTGATGTTGAAGTAGGCGGTGCAGAGGCGAATGTGCTCGCGGGTCTGGCAAGTCTTGGACATCCGACCCAAATGATCAGCCGGGTTGCCGACAACCCGCTGGGCCGTCTGGCATTGGGCACGCTTGCAGCACGCGGTGTAAATACGAGTTCCATCGTCTGCACACCGGGCCGGATGGGGCTCTATTTTCTGGAACAGGGGCAGGGGCTGCGTGCATCTGCGATCACTTATGATCGCGCGGGTTCGGCGTTTGCGCAGGCCAGGGCTGACGATTTCGATTTTGCAGCAGCGCTGGACGGCGCCTCGCTGCTCCACCTGTCAGGTATTACACCGGCGCTGGGTGCACACAGCGCCGAGGCGGCTGTGGCGGCGACGCGCGCTGCAATGCAAGCCGGTGTGCCGATCAGCTTCGACGGTAATTTCCGCCCGAAATTGTGGGCAGCGTGGAACAGTGACCCCAGGGCCATCCTGTCCGGAATCATCTCCAATGTCGATCTGTTATTCGGCAATCACAAGGATATAAGTTTGCTGACGGGGAGGGACTTTCCCGGCGACGGGTTGCAGCGGCGGCGCGCGGCGGCCGAGGCCGCCTTCGATGCGTTTCCGAATCTCAAACTGATTGCATCAACGGCGCGCCATGTGATTGATGTCGACCATCACCGTATAGCCGCGCGCGTTGATTTGCCAGATGACACAGCCCATACCGGAGAGGTAGACGTTACCGGAATCATTGACCGGATCGGGACAGGCGACGCGTTCGCTGCAGGCGTACTACATAAGTATCTTGAAGGCGACGACATTGAGTCGATGGCGCGCGCCGGACTCGGCCTTGCCGTATTGGAGCACAGTCTCCCTGGCGACATGCCCCTTTTCAGTCGCGAAGATTTGCATGCTTTTGAGCATGGCGGGCGTGATGTCAGGCGCTGACGGGGACCCGCTTTCGCCAGCCTCCTAGCGCTGCACCCGACCCGACGCGTCGCCACCCATCAAATTCTCGACTTCCGGCACCGTCATGCGATTGAAGTCACCGAGGATCGTGTGTTTCAGGCAGCTTGCTGCTACTGCGAATTCGAGTGAATCCTGTCGATCGGCGTAAGCGTTGAGGCCGCATATCAGCGCCGAAGCGAAACTGTCACCGCCGCCAACGCGGTCGACCATATCCGTTATCTCGTAGCGCTTCGACAGGCGGAAGCCGTCCGAATCGCGCAGACACGCCGACCAGCCATTGCGGTCGGCACTCTTCGACTCTCGCAACGTCACACCAATGACGGACATGTCGGGAAAGGCCTCGAGTACCTTCGTCGTCAACGCCTCGTATTTGGTCGTGTCGAGTTCGCCGCTCTCGACATGCACGTCGGCTTCGATGCCCAGTGACTTCTGGCAGTCTTCCTCGTTCGCGATACCGACGTCAACGTATTTGACCAGTTCCGTCATTACTGCGGGTGCCGATTTGCCGTACTTCCACAGCTTGCCGCGAAAATTGAAATCGCAGGAAACCGTCACACCAGCGTCTTTCGCGGCTTTCACGGCCTCGAGCGACAGGTCGGCAGCGCTCTGGCTGAGTGCCGGCGTTATGCCGGTGATGTGGAACCACTTCGCATCCGAAAAAATTCCGGCCCAGTCGAAATCGCCCGGGCCCGCGTCGCAGATTGCGGAAGCGGCCCGATCGTAAATGACTTTGGATGGCCGCTGGTTAGAACCAGTTTCCAGGAAGTAGATACCGACGCGGTTGCCCGACCGCCGCACGTGCGATACGTCGACACCGAAACCCTTGAGTTCGCGGAGCGCAGCATTGCCGATGTCGTTGTCCGGAAGTGATGTGACAAATCGCGCGTCGAGCCCGTAGTTAGATAGCGATACAGCCACGTTGGCTTCGCCGCCACCAAACGTCGCTTCAAAAGCAGGCGACTGGAAAAACCGCTCGTGGGCCGGTGTCTTCAGGCGCAGCATGATTTCGCCCAGGCTTACAAATTTGCTCATCGTTCTATCCTCTTGCTTGTTTGGCGATTTCCACGGCTTCGCGTGCGAGCGACGTTATCTTGTCGTAGTCGCCAGCATCGATCGCATCCTTCGGAGTCAGCCAGCTGCCGCCGCAGGCGAGTACGGCGGGCACGGCAAGAAAATCGCCGAGGTTGTTCGGGCTCACGCCGCCTGTCGGCATGAAGCGCAACATGCGGAAAACGCTGGCGAGCGCTTTCAGCGCCGGAACACCGCCTGCCACGGATGCCGGGAAGAACTTGACGATATCGAGCCCGAGGTTGAACGCATGCTGGGCTTCGCCCGGCGTCATGATGCCCGGGTAGACCGGTGCGCCCTGTTCCTGCGCCGTCCTGACGACGCCGTCGTCCAGCCCCGGCGACACTATGAATTGCGCGCCGTTCGCCAGGGCGGCCTCGGCCTGCGTCGCGCTCAGCACGGTCCCGGCACCGGCGATGACGTTGGGCACCTGGTCGGCGACAGCCTGCAGGCATTCAAGCGCTTCGTCGGTGCGGAAGACGACCTCGACTATCTGCAATCCGCCAGCGGCCAGCGCTTGTGCGGTTTTCACCGCAACGGCCGGATCAGTTGCCTGCACCAGCGGAACAACCGGGGTGCCAGACAGGATGTCGTTGATATTCACGGTTGGATTACCTTCGGCGGCGTTCCATTATTGGAACTCGGTTCTATATTCTGTACTATAGCGAATGTGGGTGCACTCAGCAAGGGATTCGCGATTATCGATGCCGTCACGGCAGCTGGCGATGGCCTGAGTTTCAGCGGCATCGTCGAACGCACGGGACTACCCAAGGCCAGCGCCCATCGATTGCTGAAGGAGCTCGTCGAGCTGTCGGCACTGACCTTCGACCCTGCGACGAAGCACTACCGCGGGGGGCTGCGCCTCGCCCGCTTCGGCGCCGCGGTTACTGCGGGATACAACGTGCGGCGGGTTGCGAGGCCACAGCTCGAGCAATTGAATGAGGCCACGGGCAGTGTGGCAACGCTCGGGATTCGCGACGGTGAGAACGGCATTTACATCGACAAAATCGAACCCGATGATTTCGTTATTCGCGTGCATTCAGAGATCGGCAAGAGTTTCCCTTTGCATTGCACCGCCATGGGCAAGGTTCTGCTCGCTCACAGCGATGCGGCGTCGCGACGCAACATCATGCGTCGCAAGCTGAGAGCATTCACGGATAACACCATTACAGACCCGGACACACTGCGGGCAGAGCTCGATGATGTCCTCGACAAGGGGTATGCGATCGATCGCGAAGAGATTACACGCGGTCTGGTCTGCGTAGCGGCGCCGATCTACGGTCTCGATGGTGACGTCGAAGCTGCAATGAGCTGCACGATTTCAAGCTTTGATGCGGATCGACCGCGACTGGAGGACACAATCACTCTGGTACGACAGGCGGCGCAGAAAGCTTCGCCCTGAAGGGCAGGCGCGTGTCATTCAGAGCCGGGCGGGACATTGGCGATCGTCAACCGATCGGAGGCAGGCTTGCGGGTTGTCGTGCACTTTTCGCCCGCTATTACATAAAAAAGGGGACAGACGACGGTTCCGCCAACAGCAGAACCGCGGTCTGTCCCCTTTGTTCTTTTTTCCTAGCTGATGCGTCGACGTCGCATGAAGCCCAGCGAAGACAAAGCGCCAAGCAGCAGGACAGCTGCACCGGGTACCGGGATCACAGTCCTCTCGATTAACACGTTGGTGAAAGTAAGACCGTTATCGGGGTCATCAGCAGTCGTAGAGCCGAATGTATTGCTGTTTACCCAGAAGCCCAGCATGCCAAAGTTGTTGGCGGTATCGCTTTCGTCGGTCTCTGTGTGACTATGCAGCAGCGCTCCTGTTGCCAGGCTGAGAGAACTGAACAATTCAAGGCTGTCTGCGCCCGTTCGCGTAATCGAGAAGACGCCCACATAGGAAGTGTTGGCCAGAAATGCGTATCCGGTATCTGACGAACTCCCGAGACTGGTCCATTCGCCGCTGGTACCAAGGAATCGCCCAGTGGCGTTGTTGGCATTGTGTTCTCTAATGCTTATATCTTCCGTGCCTGTGTTAACGTCAAAATCATTGAAGTAACCTGGCAGATTCTGGTAGAGCGGATTGACCGAGCTCCAGCACGGTAAAGGCATCGGCATCTGACGCCTGCCGGCAGAGGTCGGACCAACGTTAGGCCTAACGTCTCTGTTAATCAGGCTGTTACGGTGTCAGTTCCTCGATTACCCGCCTCAAAGTGGCTATTTGCCGGCCGAAACCGGATCGCTAAGACCGCGTGCCAAGCCATAGCCTTTCCGCACCACAATGACACTTCCAAGCAACTGCCGATCAAGCAGTTGCAATTTGAGCTTTCATAAATTCAATACGTTGCGACCGTGAACATGGTCCGACCCACACTCCACTAATCACAGCCGCATAAACTGCTGCCGCGTTGTTGACCAGGCATACCCTAACAGCACGGCCAGGAAAAAAACTTCGGCACCAAAATTGATTATGGTGTTGACGATCCGTTGCAAAAGTTCAGGGATGTCGAACGGTACGAACGCCGCGGCTACTTCCCAGATGACGTCGGAAATCAGGTTAGTGACAAACAGCGATATCTTGATCGTGAATATCGATAGCAGGGCGTTGATACCGGACTCGATTGCAGATGAAAGGAGCGGTTTGAAGGCACGTGAGTGTGCGATTGGCAGCAACATCCATACGCAGACGATAAAAGATGTGGAAACACTGCTGGTACTCCCAAGAAACGGTAACTCGGTGCTGGGCACTGACTGCAGCCATGTCAGCAATACCACGGCTGTGAAACACAGCACCCAAAGGGCGAGCAGATGTGGCGCCACCAACGTCCAGTTCGCTTTGGCCTCCAAAGCGGTGAAATCACGGTGTTGCATTTCGGCCTTTTTCATCAACGCGCGCAGATACAAGCCGACTAACATTGCGGGAATAACGAACGGATAAAACGCTACCGTAGTGACGTTTATCAACCAGTTCTGTGTTTCGAGCAGCGCTATCTGCGCGAGGCCGGCAGCTAGAGCCAGGCCAAGTACCAAATAGACCAGCTGCCGGAAGCGTTTCATAGTGGTCTGCGACTCTTCTACAGCCTGTGGAAGCTGCCGCATATTGGCGATCGTGGTCACAATATCCTGCAGACCATCAAGCGCACGTCGACGTGCCGAACTCCATGAATAGGCGTCGTCGTCTTCATAAATCTTGGTGAAATGTTGCTCTATCGGTTCTCCATGTGCGCCCCACACAAACTGTTTCACACCAATCGTCTCCGCAATCTCGCGAGCATCGCGCCGCCGAATGTCGAGTGCCAGGACCCCGGGCACAGTATCGCCATCTTTTCGAAGCTCACCATCAATCCAGTTGCCTTCGGGGAGCTTGTCCTTTTTGCGAGCGAGAGCCTCCCCCATCAGGGCTTTGTGCCGTTTCTTTTTTCCTTTCAGCTTCGCCAGCGGAATGAATACGAAAGAGGTTGCGTCATTGCGCTCAAGAATACGGTCGAAACCGACGCTGCGCTTGTCCGGTGTGCCGGTTGCCTTGAGACCATCAATCTGGATTCGAACCTCTACCGGCTGGTCCATGTTGTTTGTCCTCGGCATGATCCTGACAGATAACGGGCCCGCGTTTGATCACAAAACACGTAGAGGCGTATTCCTCGACTGGCTACTTTGACGCGCCTATTTCAGCTCCATGTCACTGAGCTCCAGTTCGAGCGCCTTGTTACTGATCATTACCTCACGCAGCGAGAACAGCAAAGATGCCAGGAGCAACAGCAAACTTATGCCGAAACTGTACTTTGCCGGCATCAGCAGATCGCTGAACACGAGGAACATGCTGAGTACGCAGAATACGAAACTGGATACGGCCATCACCTGCATGTGTTTTATCAGCCGAACACGACGTCTGAGATTGTCAATCTGACCGACAATGGCTGGCTGGCTCGGGTTCTCGATATGAACCTTGTGCAGGCTCCTTATGAGCGTTGCCACCGACAAAAAACGATTCGTATAGGCCAGCAGCAGCAATGTGATAGCGGGAAACAACAGGGCTGGAACGGTAATGGTCATGGGCATAAACGAGGCTTCGGAATGACGGGCAGATGAACAGTGTAACGTGACAGGGGTCGGACCAAGGCTGACAGGCGCACGCCTCCGATAATCAGGCTGTTACAGCGAGCAGTTCCTCGATTATCCGTCTTAGAGTGGCTGTTTGCCGGCGGAAAACCTACAAGGCAACAGCGAACTGGCAACGGAGCTGCAGCGAGCGGAACGGTTACTGCGGCGGAAAATGGGAAATGGGAAGACTTGACCTCCTGACGCAGAAGCCGCTCCTACAGGTTGTCACTTCTTATGTAAATCGGTTAGCTGGTGTACTCACAAGTACGTATGCGCTTCAGCGATCTTTAGATCGATAATGCTCTCGCAGTCGTTTGCTCGCTCACGTGGGTGGGTGCATCGGCTGACAGGAGCAAAGTTAGTTGAGCAAAACGTGGTACGAGCTGTCGGTCCCCGAGGTGACCACGCAGCTCGGGACGGAAGCCACCGGGCTCAGCGAGGAAACGGCGGCCGCCAGGCTCGTGCAATACGGGCCGAACGAGATCGAGTTCGAGAAGACCCCCGCCTGGGTGCGTTTTCTGCGCCAGTTCAACGACCCGATGGTCATCATCCTGCTCGTGACCGCGACCATCACCGGCATCCTTACGGCGCTCGGCGCCCACATGCTGCCGGACACCATCGTGATTACCGGCGTCGTCCTGCTGAATTCGATCCTGGGTTTCGTGCAGGAGGGCAAGGCCGAGGGCGCGCTCGAAGCGTTGCGTAACCTCATGGTGCAGGAAGCGCTGGTCGAGCGCGAGCAGGCACGGCGCCGCATTCCGGCACGCCAGCTCGTGCCCGGCGATGTCGTCATCCTGGAAAGCGGCGACAAGATCCCGGCCGACGTGCGCTTTATCGACATCAGGGATATCCATGTCGATGAGTCTTCCCTCACCGGCGAGTCGGTGCCGGTCGGCAAGCAGGTCGGCGTGGTGAGCGGGCAGAATCTCGTTCCGGGTGACCAGGCCAACATCGGGTTCTCGGGCACTTTCCTGACGCGCGGGTCGGCCCGGGCCGTCGTCGTGGCGACCGGCCGGGAAACCGTTTTTGGTCATGTCGCCGACATGGTCGCTGCCGCCGACAGTGGCCCGACGCCCCTGCAGCGCCAGATAAAGCAATTTGTCCAGACGCTGATCGTTGCCATCCTGGTGGTCGGCGCCATCAACTTTGTCGTCGGCGCCTGGCTCGGCTACGCCATCTCCTACAGTTTTCTCGGCGCCGTTTCACTGGTCGTAGCCGCGATCCCGGAAATGCTGCCGGCGCTGGTCACTTCGATCCTGGCCCTGTCCGGGGTGGCGATGGCGGCCCGCAAAGCACTGATCCGCAGGCTGCCCGCTGCCGAGACGCTGGGCGCGACATCGGTCATCTGCTCCGACAAGACCGGCACACTTACCGAAAATCGCATGACGGTCACGCGCGTGTTTGCCGGCGGCGAACTCTACGACGTCACCGGTACCGGCTATGACGTCGAAGGCCAGTTTGTTCGCGACGAACGCCCCATGCCGCCACCTGCCAGGCCCGCACTGATGCAGCTGCTCAAGTGTGGGTTACATTGCAACAACGCGTACTTGAGCGGCACGTCGCGCGCCGGCGATCCTACCGAGCTTGCACTGAAGATTTCGGGCACCAAGGCAGAGCTGGTCGGCGATGATGTGCGCCGCCTCGACGAGATTCCGTTCGATTCGGCGGCCAAGTACATGGCGGTGCTGGTCGAAAAGGACTCACGCCGTCTGGTACTCGTGAAGGGCGCGCCGGAAGTGGTCGTTGCAATGTGCACGGATGCGATTGATGCAAACGGACAAAATGCTGCATTGGACCAGGCCGCCGAGCTTGCAATGGCCAGCAACTTCGCCCGCGACGCATTGCGCACGCTGGGCTTCGCGGTCACAGAATTGCCGGCCGACAGAGATGACTTGCGGTTCGCCGATCTCAGCACGATGAGCTATCTCGGCCTGCAAGGCATGATCGATCCGCCGCGATCGTCTGCTATTGAAGCAGTTAGTCAGTGTAAATCGGCCGGCATTCGCACGGTCATGATTACCGGAGATCATCCGGAGACAGCATTGGCGATCGCCTGCAAGATCGGTATTGACGCCGACCGGGTCGTTACGGGTACCGAGCTGGCTAACATGGACGCAGAGGAGCTGCGTGAGGTTGCCGAGCAGGTATCGGTGTTCGGCCGCGTTGCCCCCGAGCACAAAAAGGCCATCGCAGAAGCGCTGCAGGCCAATGGTCATGTCGTAGCGATGACCGGCGACGGCGTGAACGATGCGCCGGCGCTCAAGGCCGCCGACATCGGTGTCGCGATGGGTATCAGCGGTACCGAGGTGGCCAAGGAAGCGTCCGACATGGTGCTGGCAGATGACAATTTCGCAACGATCGTCGCCGCGGTCGAAGAAGGCCGCCACGCCTGGAAGAACCTGCAGAAAGCGATTCTGTATACGTTACCGACCAATGCCGCACAGGCGCTGCTGATCATGGGTGCCATCTTACTGGCCGCGTTCGTGCCGGTATTCGCTGCCCGCTTTGTGCTCGAGCCGGTGCAGATCCTGTGGGTGAACCTGCTCGACTCGGTGCTGCTGACCATGCCATTAATGATGGAGGTCAAAGAGAAAGGCCTGCTGAACCAGGCGCCGCGCAGGCCCGACACCCACATCATGAACAAGCTGTTCCTGCAGAGAGTGGTGGTGATGGGCCTGGCAATCGCGGTGCCCGGGTTCCTTATCTACCAGCACTTCGGCGCCGCAGCCGTGGTCGACGGCGTCATCGTAAACGAGCTTCTACTGACCCAGGCACAGACGGCAGCGTTCTGGGGCATACTGTTAGCGCATTTCGGTTACGTCGTATCGGCGCGCTCGATTTATGACTCGGCCTTTACGTTCAGTCCATTTTCCAATCGCTGGCTGCTCGCCGGCATCGCGCTCAGCATAGCCATTCGCCTGATCCCGACGTTCGTACCCCCGGCCGCCATGATTTTCCGCACCGCGCCGATCCCTGCCGAGTGGTGGCCGTTGATCGCGCTGTGCTTCCTGCCGAGCTTCATCGCAATCGAGACCGACAAGGCCTTGCGCAAAGCCTTTGTGCCAGGCCCCGGCACCCTGTCCGCGAGCCACCGCTCCTGACCGAAGGGGTCAAGTCTTCCCATTTCCCATTTCCCATTTCCCATTTCCGGTTTATTAGCCGGCGCTTGTGGGAAATGGGAAGACTTGACCCCTATTGACCCGCGGCTGAAGCCGCTCCTACGACGACTCATCGCGTTTTTGGTCTTGGGATTCGCGGCTGAAGCCGCTCCTACAGGTTGGCCGGGATTCCAACTTTCTGCTGTTGGGATTCGCGGCTGAAGCCGCTCCTACGATGACTCGTCGCGTTTTGGGCTTGCGACGCGGCGTGCCGTTGGAAGCGGAACCGGTTTCTGCATGGTGCCTTCTGGAAGGCCAGTGTCCGGCGCCTGCGAATCAGGTTTCGGCTAGCGCGCTTTGCAGCATTTTTATGAGCGATCGCGCCTGCTCGGCGGTCAGCTCGATTTCTGTATTACCGGTGACGCCCTCATCCGGAAAATTGGCATCACGAATATCACGCTTCGACAAATCGATGTCAGGGTGAATGCTCCAGGTCTCGACGTTGATGCATTTGCCATGAATCCCCGGCGTGATCTCGATTAAGCCTTTGCGATGCCCGATGGTGTCGCATTTTATTCGGTTCGACATGTGCTCCTGTCCTTTTCTACCGGTCGCGTGACCCCCCTCAGCCGATTATTCTGCATTACCGACGTTTTCGTGAACAGCGGCACGTTCGGGTAACACTGGCGTCCCGCTCGGGGATTACCCGGCATGGCAAGCCGGCTTAGACCGGGTCAAGTTTCAGCCGAATCAACCATTGAGCGGCGTTCGAGCCCAGTCAATCGCCTGGCAGGCGACGCGCACTGTCTTGGACTATCTTTTGGTAATACGGTTCAGTCGCATGGGCCGGATTCGGGTAACCAGGGCGTGGCCACACTGCTGCCCCGACCCGCCAGCGGCTCAGCAAGCCGGCGCAACAAGACGAGAGCATGCAAAAGGCGATTGACAAGTTCCGCACCGAATTCATCCCGTTTACCCGGTTTATGGTGCTGTTCATCGCCGGTATGGCGCTATTAGGAGTGGTGCTTCGGGCGCTGGCCCCGGGCACGGCGCTTACTGCCTGGTTTAATAAGCTGGGTCTGCTGAATATCTACGAACAATCGCCGGTCGTGGTGTGGGCCCTGGTGGCCATCCTGTTCTATTGGATCGTGACCAAGGTCATCCAGCGTGTCTGGCCTCGGAATGATAAGGAGCGACAACTGGCGACGCTGGCGGCTTTCGATACCTTGACGCTGGAATCGGGGGAAGTACTGACGCGCAAAAATATGGCCGTAGCCAGCGCATTCCGCGAGATCTATCTCCACCTTACGCCAGTCAAGCAGAAGCAGGGCGACAGGCAGATGTTTGCTCCGGCAGCGCTGTCCGTCATCTGCTGGAATGATGACAGCGAGACGCTGCATTTGTTTTATCTGGGGTCCCGTCGTCACAACATCGTTGGTAATTTTCTGTCGCTGTCGCTGAGTCTGCCTACCGACAAGCAATCTGCTCTTCGTATACTCACCTCCATGGCAGTCGGCGCGATCGGGGGCGAGGCGGCCGGCGACCTCAAAGGCATGGAAGCCGATATAGCCGGCGCCATCAGCGAAAAGGCTGGCGAGCATACAGCAGATAAAATAGCACCGAAGAAAGACTGGAAGATCGCCGGCCTGCGACTGACACTATTGCTTGCAACCACGGGCGGCACCAAGGTCTGCGAGCTGACAACGCTGAATCATATGGCCGGCCGCTACGATTCTTTCGCAGACATTCCGCCCAGTGACAAGAAAGACACGCTGCTACTGGCGCAATTCCTTACCCAGATCGGCATCGGTGAAATTTCGCTCGAGCAAGCCGATGCCCTGAACGAACATCATAAGGATAGCCCGCGTCTGCGAGCCGATTCCGATACACTGCCGGGATTGCCTGGCGAGCTCGTGCGTGTAACCGGCAAAGGCCAGCTGCAAAAGACGACAGCAGGCCGGGCGCAGTGGACGAGACGCCTGGGATTGATTGGTCGCGCGTCGCTTTCGGCCGCGGGCGCCGTTGTCGGCTCATGGATAATACTGACACTGCTGGGTGGGCAGGCGCCGCTCAACAGCGGTTGGGCGCCGCAGCTGGCTTTGGCTGGCATTTTGCCGGGGAATCTTTCCAGAGCACCTCAACTGTCAGCCGACGCCGGCATGTATTTAATTTCAACCAGCGGTTCGCCACTCAATGTACGCGGCGAACCGAACACCGGCGCGCCGATACTCACGAAGTTGCCAAACAGGTCGTCAGTATTTGTCTGTGGCGGGGCGGAAGGCTGGAAACAGGTGCTGACCAGCCGTCAGCGAGGGTGGGTTGCCGCACGCTTTCTCAGGCCGGATATGACGCCGCTCACCCAGCAGCAGGTCACGATGCTCGCGAATCGATGTCCCTGACGGCTTATCCCTGCCGGATATGGTCACCATGAACTGCCACGGCATGCTGACTTCTCAGCCGGTGGGTAGTAGGTCGGTGAAGCCGGGCCGACCGGCAGGCCAAGCGCGAAGTTCAAGGCGTTGCCTTTTGGGATTCGCGGCTGCAGCCGCTCCTACGGGCTGCCCGGGATTCCAACTTTTTGCGCTTGGGCTACTGTAGGAGCGGCTTTAGCCGCGAATCCCAAGAGCAAGAACGCGATGAGTCATCGTGGGAGCCGCTTAGCCGCGACTCCCCTCCTGATAAGAGATTTTTCAGCCGGTAGAGTAGTAGGTCGGTGAAGCCGGGCCGACTGGCAGGCCAAGGACGAAGGTCCAGATAAAGAAGAACAGCGACCATAAAATGATGAAGGCCACCGAGTATGGCAGCATCATCGCAATCAGCGTGCCGACGCCGGCCTTTGGCACATACCTGGCGACGAAAGCCATGATGAGACCAAAGTAGCTCATCATCGGCGTGATGATGTTGGTGCTGGAATCGCCAATGCGATAAGCGGCCTGGATCACCTCGGGCGAATAACCCAGCAGCATCAGCATCGGTACGAAGATCGGCGCCGTTACGGCCCACTGCGCCGAGGCCGAGCCCAGCATCAGGTTGATGAAGGCGCACACGAGTATGAACAGGAAAAATATACCCGGACCGGTCAGTCCGATGGTTTGCAGAAAGTTTGCGCCGGCAACCGCGGTTATCGAACCCAGGTTGGTCCAACCGAAAAACTTGACGAACTGCGCAGCGAAAAACACCAGCGCGATATAAAGGCCCAGCGTGCTCATGGCATGCGCCATAGCATTGATGACATCGCGATCGTTGCGGATGGTCCCCACCACGCGGCCATAAACGATGCCGATCAGCAGGAAATACACAAAGATGATGGCGACGATGCCGCGCAGGAACGGCGAACCTGCGACCGCGCCGGTTTCCTGGTTACGCAGGATGCCGCCCTCGGGCACCACCATTGCCGCGATCACGCCGGCAAAGATCAGCGTTGCCCACAACGAGTGCCACAGGCCTTTTTTCTCCTGCGCGGAGAGCGGGTCCATGCGGTGGGCATCCTCGTCGTCGGCATCCTCGGGCTTGTCCGTGTACGGGCCCAGCGAAGGCTCGACCACCTTCAGGCTGATAAAGCTGCCGATCGCCGTAATTAAAAAGGTGCTGGCGATCATGAAAAACCAGTTGGCGCTGACGTCGACTTCATAAACCGGGTCGATCAGGCGCGCCGCTTCGGTGGTAATACCGGACAGCAGCGGGTCGACGGTGCCGATCAGCAGGTTGGCGCTGTAGCCGCCCGACACACCGGCAAAGGCGGCCGCCAGGCCGGCCAGCGGGTGCCGGCCGAGCGAGTAAAAAACCACGGCGGCCAGCGGCACCAGCACGACGTAACCCATTTCTGATGCGGTGTTGGACAACACACCGGCAAACACGATGATGATCGTCACCAGGCTCGGCGGTGCGTTCAATACCATGCCGCGGATCACCGCGGTGAGCCAGCCGGAACGTTCTGCCACGCCAACACCGAGCAACGCGACCAGTACAGTACCGAGCGGCGCGAACTCGACAAAGTTTCGCACCAGGTTGAGCACGATCATTCGCAGCCCTTCGGCATTCATCAGGCTGACGACTTCGATCATGCCGTTGGCGGCACGACCCTTGGCGCCTTCCGGGCGCGGGTCAATGACGGCAAGGTCAAAGAAGCCGAGTATTCCCGACAGCACGACCACGCCGGCCGCGAACAGGGCGAACAGCGATACCGGGTGCGGCAGTGCATTGCCCAGCCATTCCACGACGTGCAGGAACCGGGATAACCAGTTGTCTTCAGGGCGGTTCCGGGGTCGGGTTGTCATACGCGTGTGTCTTTGTCGGCGGAAAAGACGAAGCAAACGCTAAACGGCATGGGCCGTCAATGCGACAGACGCAGGCGGCGGGCGAGGCGAACCACCGGCCCGCACCGGGGGCGGGCTGAACGGCCTGCTGACGGCCCCCGCCTTCCGCCGATGCTGAATCTGTTTTTCATTGTCATTCAACAGGTTGCCAGCGCTGGCGGATGGGTCGGATTACGATTGAGGACAATTTTTCGCTGGCCGCCGGCCTGCCATGGGCGTAAACTCGTCTTACATATTAAACCGGCCCCTGACTTAAGAAGCCGGTAATAATGAAAAGGAGAGGTCAATGAAATTTCTGCTTAAGGCTCTGCTGGCGACCGGCCTGCTGTCGATGACGGCTGCCGTTAACGCAATGGTTCTGGATTTTGAAAGCATCGCTGCCGGCACCATCATCGATGATGAATTTCTCGCGTTCGGTATTACTGTCAGCGCCACTGGTGTTGGCGGTGCGCCTAACGCCGCGGTCATTTTCGATTCCAACAACCCGACCGGTGGTGACACCGACCTGGCCGCACCGTTCGCGCCGGGGCCGGGTAACACGCTGGGCGAACTGTCGCCGGGCAACCTGCTCATCCTGCAGGAAAACGATACCTGCGATGCCAACACCTGCGGCGACCCCGACGACCAGGGCGCACGGCCGGCCGGAACCATCCGCTTTGATTTCGCTAATGCAGTGCTGATCAACAGCCTGGATTTCTTCGATATCGAAGGCGCCGAGACCGGTGATGTCGTTCTTTACGGCACCAGCGGCGTACTCGCGGTTTTCGCTATTCCCTCCACCGGTGGCGACAGGCAGTGGCAGCGCCTGTTCATGAATGTCGGCGGCGTAACGGCCATGGACATCAACATGGGCGGCTCCGGTGCCATCGATAACCTGTCAGTGGTCATCCCGGTACCGGGCGCATTGCTGCTGATGCTGGGCGCGCTGGCACCGCTGGGCCTGTTCAGAAAACGGGCTGCATAGCCCTCATAAGGCATTGAAGATGAACAGCCCCGCTTTACGCGGGGCTTTTTTTTGGCCGGGACAACACGCCTGACTTTGCAAAAGCCGGCGGGCCCACTAGGCTTGGGGAATAACGAGATACAACGGGGAGGGGGCTATGACTTCCAGAACAACCGCCGTGCTGATCGGTTTAGGCACGCTGCTCGCCGCCGGCAGCGCCGGCGCTTTTCCGCAAACGCTGAATGCCTGGCAGGATCGCTATGCGGCAACGTCCGACTCGGGCAATAACGCCGGCTGCCAGCTGTGTCATGTGAATGGCAACGGTGGCAGCCCGTGGAATGGTTATGGCTGGAATATTCTCGAAGCACTCGCCGAGACCGGCTGCGATCTGAACGGTAACGGCATCGTTAGCAATGCCGAGGCCTTTTTTTGCGTCGAGCTGGAAAACTCCGACGGCACCGGCGTCGACAACATCATGGAAATCGGCGTGAGCACCCAGCCCGGCTGGACCGAAGGCCCGTTCAACACCTGGTATACGCGGAGCGGCACTGTCGATGGCAACCTGCCGCCAGATGTCATCGGCCCGCTCGATCCCGATGGCACTGAACCGCCGCCACCGCCACCACCCGAACCGCCAGACGACGATGCTGACCTGCCGCCGGGGCAGCTGAAACGCAAAACCATCGTGGTGAATCGAGGCCAATCGATCCAGCAGGCCATCGACCGCGCCCGGCCGGGCACACGTATCTATATCAAGGCCGGCACCTACCGTGAGCTGCAAAACCCGACCAACGGGCTGGAAATCTCCAAGAGCGGCATCACGCTGGTGGGTCAACGCACACCAAACAAGAAAGTCATACTCGAAAATGCCGGCAACCAGCGTAACGGGATTGTTGTCGTACCCGAAGACCGAACCGCCTGCATGAGCTGTCATTCTGACCTTGCACCGCCCTTCCCCCTGCGCGTGCGTATGCAGGAAGGCATGCAGATGCGTGACCCGATGATGCATGGCATTGAAATACGCAATATCACCATCCAGGGTTTTCGCAACAATGGGCTGTTCACCGAAAACGTTGATGGCTTTCGTATCATCGGTGTTGAATCGATCAACAACCGCAACTACGGAATATTCCCGACGCTGTCGAAGAACGGCCTGATCAGCCACAGCAAGGCAGTCGGGTCTGACCTGGACAGTGGTATCTGGGTGGAAACCTCTGAAAACGTTGTGGTGCGAAACAGCGAAGTCAGCGGCAACGTCAACGGCCTCGAAGTTTCCAACAGTGACGACATCACGCTGGCCTACAACGAGTCGCACGACAATACGGTCGGTGCGGCTATTCTGCTGCTGCCGGATATCTTTGATGATCGCCCCGGCGCCAATCGCATCGAACTGCGTGGCAACCATATTCACAGTAACAACAAGCCCAACACTGCCCGGCCCGGTTCAATCCTTTCCTTTGTACCGTCGGGAACCGGCGTTCTCTACCTGGGTGTCGACAACTCGACCATTACCAACAACCTGATCGAGAACAACGACTTTGTCGGCGTCGCCATCGCCGACTACTGTCTGACGGTAACGGCCACGCCGTTCGATTGTTTTGCCGGCATGGATTCGTCGATTACCCCGGAATTTCTTGCCGACCAGTCGGCAACCAATAACATGGTTATTGACAACGTTGTGCTCAACAACGGTACAAACGTCGATCCGGGTAATCCATTCGGTTTTGCGGCCGCCGACCTGTCACTGCTCTCGGTGGACCCTAGCAACTGTTACTCGGGCAATGTTTTCCAGACTGCGTTCTCGATTCTCGGAGTGTTACCGCCCTGCCCCTGAACCCGGGCCTGTAATCAAAAACGGCGGCAGGTCGAGAGTCTTGTGACAGTTGTTACAGCAAAATATCGATCTGGCCCCAATTTCGATTACCCAAAGAAAAGGGGCAGTTAACTGCCCCTTTTCTTCGACCTGCGGTCAAAACCGCTGTATCGGGATCACTGCGTAGTGCTGGCCACTGCGACTTTTGCCGGGACGAAGCCAAGCGCGTCTGGAAGACGAGTCGTTGTAGCCGTATTTACCCATTCGTGCGTTGCGGCTTTTAACTTCGAAAGGTCGTTTGCTTCAACTTCTCGCGGCGATTTTTCGACCGCAATTTTTCCGCCAAGGCCAAATGGCTCGGAGTAGAGCTGCTGCCCACTGCGCACGTCAAATACGATCAGCATTGAGGGGAGCATGAACTGCGGGCTGAACCCGGACACTTTCTGGACTCGATAATGGGCGGCGCGCAACAGAATCAGGTGGTCGACACCCGCCTGTACAAACGCATCCCTGACTTCGGCATCCAGAGACATCGCTGTATTCATGCCGCTGGCATCCCGGGTGTTAAGGATGGACTGCTTGAATTTTGCGGCGAGTGATTGATCCGACAGGAACCTGCCTACAGGTTGCGCCGTCACGCCTACAGCGGACAGGCTCTGTGCGAAAGTGGTAGTTACTTCCTGATCGACATCCCAGGACCCTTCGAAAACGGACTCCTGCGAACGATTCTCATTCCAGAGTACTTTGTAAACCAGTTCGTCATAGACAATTTTCTTGCCTTCAACAAAGAACGCGGCTGCCACATTGCCATTTTGCACGTCGCTGGCCACTTCCGGCGTCAGCTTTGCCGTTGAGGCACAGCCGCTGCAGATGACAGCGAGTGCTAATCCAAGTGTAAGTTTGTTAATCATGATAAATCCTCTAGTCCTGGTCGCTTTCGAAAACACTGGTCAGTATTCCGTCGGCATCGAATGTATAAATCACGGCAACTGAATCCATCATTGTCGGGCCAGATGTCTTCGTAGCGGTGTAGGTGGTAACCGTATTTGAGCCGGTCGGCAGCGCGTAAACCAGGCCGGTCAGTTCAGGTTTCTGGCGATAGCCCCAGTATTCAAGCGAATCGTCAGTTTCACGATTGGCAGGAAATCCGAGCACGTTGGCAACTTCACTTTTATGAGTTGCCCCAACCCTGAATGTGGTTTGTTCCAGGTCCACCACGTTGCCAATAGTTGAAGCGCAGCCAACCAGGGCAATAGTGAGTGTACTTATGGCAATTCGAATCGCCGAGCGTGTTGACATGACAACCTGCCTCGTGAGGGTAAAAACGGTCTAACTCTATAATGACCGCTCAGCTGAAAATGTGACTCGAGTCCTGTTTCCGGGCCGCCGGCCCATTGGGAACAAGAGCAGAATGGCGAAGAGGGGGGTCAAACAAACATTCTGTAAAACACGTGTTGCATCGACTCTCGGTTCGACGCAGTTGCAACCGGTCTTTTTAGATTCTGTTTAGCTGCATGATCTTCGGCTTAAGACTGAGTCCGGCCTTGTAGATTTCATACGCGATATACTCGGCCGGAACCCGCACCGGTGAGGTTACGTCATGACGACGGAATGGCACATCAAGGGCCCGCAGTTTACCAACTGTAATTGCGATTACGGCTGCCCCTGTCAATTCAACGCAATGCCAACCTCCGGTCGCTGTTATGCGATTGCTGCAGGCCGCATAGAGGACGGTCACTATGGAGATGTCAGCCTGGAAGGCCTGAAATGGGCATCAATCCTCAGCTGGCCCGGACCTATTCATGAAGGCCAGGGTTCGGTGCAAATCATTATTGACAAGAATGCGGATGAACAACAGCGCGAGGCGTTGCTGGCGATCCTGTCCGGTGCGGATACCGAGCCCGGTGCAACCCACTTCAATGTTTTTGCCTCCACAATGACAACGTTGCACGATCCGCTGTTTATGCCAATCGACATCAAAGTCGATGTGGACGGGCGCACCGCCACCGTTCGGGTAGAAGGCGTTATCGAGGCGCAAGGCGAACCGATCCGTAATCCGGTGACTGGCGCGGCACATCGTGCGCAGATCAGCATGCCCGAAGGCTTCGAGTACGTTACCGCGGAAATTGGCAGTGGCAAGACGACAACAACAGGTGCAATCCCATTGACGATGGACAGCACTCATGCCCACTGGGCGGTGCTGAACATGAACCAGAGCGGTGTGATTCGCTGATAATTCATTGGTGTCGCCCGACGCACTCGAGTCGCTGTTAAAGCGTGACAGGCTGATCGTTGCAGCAGGCCTGCTGGGTATCGTCCTGCTTGCCTGGATTTACACGCTGGCCGGCGTCGGCATGGGCATGAATGCCTGGGAAATGACGGCCATGACCCCGCTTCCCGGCCAGCAATCATCGATGATGATGCAGTCTGCCGTCTGGTCGTTCGGGTACGCGGCACTGATGGTTGCCATGTGGTGGGTGATGATGGTCGCCATGATGCTGCCCAGCGCGGCCCCGATGATTCTGCTGTTTGCACATGTGCATCGCCAAAAACCGGACCAGACCTCTCCCGCCGTGCCGGTAGGCATTTTCGTGCTGGGTTACCTGGTTGTCTGGGCTTTATTCAGCGTGCTGGCAACGGGCCTGCAGTGGCTGCTGCAGCAAAGTGAATTGATTTCGCCGATGCTCAACAGCACCAGCCAGTTGCTTGGCGGCGGTTTGCTGATCGCGGCCGGCCTTTATCAGCTGACACCGCTAAAACAAGCCTGCCTCAAACACTGCCGTACGCCCTTCTCCTTTGTAATGCAGCACTGGCGTCAGGGTAATGCCGGCGCGTTTGTGATGGGGCTGGAACACGGCGCGTTTTGCCTGGGCTGCTGCTGGATCCTGATGGCGCTGCTGTTTGTCGGCGGCGTGATGAACCTTTACTGGATCGCCGGCCTTGCGTTGTTTGTCCTGCTGGAGAAAACGATACCGCGTGGTCACCGGGTGGGCATGGCAACCGGCATCCTGCTGGTCATCTGGGGCGTAGTGCTTATCCGGATGTAGCCAGTTTCGACTGCCCGCATCCTGCCCACTCGCCATGCACGTGCGTGAGACAACCACGTTGCCAGGGCGACTTTCCCCGGGGTGCCGGTATGAGCCGGCCTGTCGGTGCCCGGCCCGCGCCTATTTCTTCATGCGCACCAGCGGTTTGAAACCACCAAAGAACATGCGTTGCAGGTCGAACGGCAGTTTTTTTGCATCCTTGAACTCCTGCAGACGCGGGTCTTCCATTACCAGTTGATTGATACGGTCGCGGGACTTGCGCGACCGGTACACAATCCAGGAGAACGCGGCCACTTCGGTGCGCTTGAGCTTGAGCGCCTGCGGGAAGGACGTGACTTTGCCCTTCTGCACGTCTTCCGCGATGCATTCGACATACTCGAGCGCGCCGTGCTCGAGCCAGATCTTGCCGGCCTTGCGCGCCATACGCCGGTATTCATCGACCCGCGCTTTCTTTACCGGTACCACGTAACCATCGACATAGGCCATCTCTATCTCCCCCAAACAAGACGCACGATCAACCTGACTTTAGCAGAGGCGGAAAGATTTGCTGCGAGAAACGCCCCGGCAGAATGGGGACAGTACATGTACAGGCATACATGTACTGCCCCCAATATGCAGTAGACTGGCACTCTGTTTCACAGGCTTTCCACGGTGCCGTCATGCTGGTTTTTGCTGTCGCTGTTTCTGTTGTCCTGGTAGTGAGCTTCATGTGCTCGATTTTCGAATCGGTGCTGCTGTCGATCAACCACGCCCAGATTGAATCGCTGGACACCAGGCACCCGACTGCCAGCCGGCTGCTTGCCGGGTTCAAGCGCGATATCGACACACCGATTGCGGCGATACTGATCGTCAACACCGCTGCTCATACCGTTGGTGCCGCGGTGGCTGGCGCCAGCTATTCCGAGGTGTTCAGCCCGCAGACGCTGTGGTTGTTCACAATCGTGTTTACTCTTGCCGTGCTGCTGCTAACCGAAATTGTGCCAAAGACTGCCGGCGTGGTGTTTACCAAGGCACTGGCGATACCCGTTGCCCATGGCATTCGCGCATTGACGTTTGGCCTGGGCCCACTGGTCCATTTGAGTAGCTCGATTTCGCGTGCCCTGCGCGGCAGTCGCAAGCAGCCGGTGACCTCTATTGAGGAAATCCGCCTGATGGCCGCCGTCGGTCGCAACGAAGGCGTCGTCGGCGCGCAGACCGCCGGGATGATCGTCGGGGCTACGCGACTGCGCCAGCTTACTGCGGCCGATGTCATGGTGCCGCGCTCGGCGATAACTTATATGACAGCAAGCCTTGGCCGCGACGAAGTAGCACAGATTATCGAAACATCGGGTTACAGCCGCTTCCCTTACACACCGACCGGCGACCTCGACCAGGTTGCGGGCACCGTCTATACCAAGGAAATCCTGCACTGGCTGCAGGCCAATCCCGACGTGGAGATTGACTGGCAGGACCTGGTGCACGAGCCGTTTATCATTCCCGAGGGCAAGGCGCTCGACCGGTTGCTGTGGAGTTTCCAGCAGATAAAGCGGCACCAGGCACTGGTGGTGGATGAGTACGGCGGCATGGAAGGACTGGTGACGCTGGAAGACATTCTCGAGGAAATCGTCGGCGAGATCGACGATGAAAGCGACCCGGTCACTGAACAGATCTGGCCACAGAGCGATGGCTCACTGCATGCTCACGCCTCGGTCGAACTGCGCAGCCTGTGCCGCCATCTGGGTATTCGCCGGACGCCCGGCATCGACGCCATCACGCTGGGCGGGTTGCTCAACGAACAACTTGGCCACCTGCCAAAGAAAGGCGATGTGGTCGAGTGGCGCGACTATCGCTTTGAAGTACTCAGCGCCGGCCCGCGCCGCGCCGAGCGTGTCGAGATCCGCCGCATCATCTCGTGACGCGGGCGCGCTGGTCAGCCGGCAGACCCTGCTCGCCTGCTTAGCCCCCAAATTGAAAGAACCACGGCGACAAACGAAGCCAGCGCAACGCTGCCAAGAAGGATCGCGACCAGTGTTTCTGCCATCGCCGACCCCTTCGCTCCGGCGGACGCAACCGGCGTCGTCTTTCCGGCGCCCGCAAGGGCACCCACCAGGCAACCCAGCCAGTTGATGTAACCGGAATACAACCATGACCAGAACATGATCTGGAGCTGACGCGGCGACAGATTGAATTCCTGCCAGATTGCACCGATAGCAATAAACAGGACGCCGCTCAGAATTCCTATCGTGTGAGCAGACAGTCCAAGCCGCGGTATTGGCATGGACGGGATAAACAACCCGGACATGAGCGCAAGCAGGATCAGGATGAAGCCATGCCTGATGATCGCTTTACTCACGAATTGCTCCTTTGAACAAAGTGATCAGCGCGCATGAAAAGCGTCGCTCAGGGGGTCAGCTTCAGCAAACGCCCGCCATCGCGGTCTTCCAGCAGCCACAGGGCGCCGCCCGGCCCCTGCTCCACTTCGCGAATTCGTTTGCCCATGCTGAAGCGCTCTGCCTCGTTTGCTTTTTCGCCATCAAACTCAATCCGGATCAGCGCCTGCGAGCGCAGGCCGCCAATGAACGCGGAACCTTGCCAGTCAGGGAACGTCTTGCCGGAATAAAACACCAGCCCGGCCGGCGCGATTGTCGGCACCCATGAGATGGCCGGCGCGGCAAATTCCGGCCGCGTGTCGTGATCGGGAATCGGTTCGCCGCTGTAGTGGTCGCCGTCGGAGACAATCGGGTAACCGTAGTTTTCTCCGGGGACGATCAGGTTCAGCTCATCGCCATGCAGCGGTCCCATTTCGTTGTTCCAAAGGCGCCCCTCGCTATCGAATGCCAGGCCCAGCGGGTTGCGGTGCCCCAGTGACCAGATCTGGGCTGTTACATCACCGCGATCGGCAAAGGGGTTGTCATCGGGCACAGATCCATCATCGTGCAGACGCACAATCTTGCCGAGGTTTCCGGTCATATCCTGAGCCGGGTCAAACTTCTGCCGTTCACCGCTGGAAATAAACAGGTAGCCGTCCTTATCGAACGCCATGCGGTGACCGTAGTGACCATCGTCGGTTACCTTTGGAATCTGCCGCCACACCACCTCGACATCTTCCAGACGCCCGCGCATCCGCTTCGCGTCGTATACCAGCTGCGCGCGTGCGACTGCCGCACCACGCGTGTTGCCCACACCTGACTCGGCATAGCTGAGATAGATGAGGTTATTGTCATCGAACTGCGGATGCAGGATGACATCGCCGAGACCGCCCTGGCCGCGATAAGCTACATCGGGCACGTCTTCGATTGGCAACGACTTGCCGCCATCCTGCGTGACGACAAACAGGCGGCCGCGCTTTTCCGTAACGAGCAGCTTGCCGTCCGGCATGAATGTCATCGCCCACGGTTCATTGAATTCGGCGACGGGTGTCACGGTAAATGGCAGGTTTGACGGCTGCTGTGCTGCTGCGCACGCAGCCAGGCCGGCTGCCAGTAATATGGCTGGGGTTCGATACATTAAATGCGTCCGTTTCAAGCTTGTTCCAGACTGGTCTTTTTACCGCAAAGTGGCTGGTATGACAAAGGGGCAGGCACGAACAGTTGCTATGGCAGGTCGAGCAGTATCCGCTCCAGGTCACTGCCGTCGGTCTGAACGTACCACAGCTGACTGTAGTTTCTGGCGCCGCTCAACAAGTCATTCCTGATAAACAAAACACCGTCGCCGCGGTGCCGCCAGGTCGGCGAATCCAGATACGCATGCAGCCACACAATTTCTCTTGTCAGCAGTCGGCTTTTGGTGTCATTGACGTACAACCCGTAACCGGCCACCTCCTCCCACCTTTGCTGCCCCGGCTTGTCCCGTTTGCCGCACGCTACCAGCAGCAGGCCGTCGCCGGAGACTTCGGACATCGGGTGAGGTGAGGTCCATGCGGCGATCTCTCCGGTAATCCCCGCCTCCGGCGACAGCGTAAATGGCAGCGGCCCCTGGTAGGCGCCGCTTGCGATATCAACTACACCACCGTAGTAGTACAGCTCGCTTTCGTCACGGGAAACCGCGACGCCGTTGATTGCGTAGGCGTGCATTTGCGTGATCTTTCTAATGTCAGTGCCGTTGAGCTTCATTGAATAAAAATCCACGTCATGCGGCCTTGCCGCGGCAACCGGCGAATAGGACCGGAATATGCCGGCACTGCTGTAGTAAATCCGCTGACCGTCAGCAGCGATGACGAAATCCAGCACGTTATTTGTGCCCGGCCCACCTGAGGTCACCGACTGCACGTTACTGCCGTCAACGTCCATCGCGTACAGGTAGCTCTTGTCACGCGACGAGCGCCTGATGAAATAGATCTGCTGGTTGTCCGGGCTGAACACTACCCGTTGAAAAATTGCGTTGTCATCTGCGCGCCGGATCACCTTCACATCGTCGCCATCGATACCCGAGGTGGCAACATAGGTATTGTCTTCGTCGCAATAGCTGAACAGCAGCATGCCGTCGTCAGAAGACACGTCAACGGACTGGATGCCGGGGAAATTGCAGCGCGCCTTTTTGCCGATGAACTGACCGGGAACACACGCGACCAGCAGCGACAGCAACACGAGTGTAAGCGAGCCGTGGCCGATAAGCCGACGGATTGCCGTACGATCAGTCGCCAGACGCATTGCGCCACCTCTACGCGGCTTTATGTTCACTCTTCTATAGTTATTGGGGCAAATACAAAGGGGTCAAGTCTTCCCATTTCCCATTCCCCCCGGGGGAAATGGGAAATGGGAAATGCGAAGACTTGACCCCTTTGTGCAGCTTCAGGTGGTGAGCCGGTCCAGGGTGCTGATGGCAAAGCCCGTGCCGGCCTCGGCAAAGAAGCTGTGCGTGACATCACAACCGGCTTCGGCCATTTTGTCGCGCTCCTCGGCATACAGGTAGGTGGCGCTGATTAAACCCTCGAAGCCGCGCTTGCGTAACTGCCGGCAAGCGAACAGCTTCGCTTCGAGATCTGGTACGGCCAGCAGAATGGCGCTGATGTTTTCGGTATTGAGCAGTTCGTTAAAGTTTGGATCTTCCAGGTCACCGTAAATTACCCGCCGCCCGTCTGCTATGTGCCGCTCGATCTTTGCCGGATCATTATCGATGCCGACGACGTGTTTGCCGTGTTCGTGCAGGTAAATATAGGCGCCCGTCCCGGTACGCCCCATTCCCATGATGACGATATCGGCATCACCGAGTGAGATCGGCGAGTCATCAGGGTGACGGCGCTCGGATTCAAAACGCGTCAGCAAATGTTCGTAGCGTTCAAATATTTTGTGCGCGATCCGATTGAGTGGCGCGCTGATGGCAAACGATAGAGCCACAATCAAAGCAGCAAAAACCAGCCACTGGCTGTCCAGCAGGCCGGCATTCGTGGCATTGCTGGCGACAATAAGGCCAAACTCGCTGTAGCTCGCCAGGCTTAGCGAAGCAATAAAGCTCGACCGTGCCCGCAAACCCACGCGCAGCAACAGCCAGAAAAACAACGCTGCCTTGACCGGCATCAGCAGCGTGGCCAGGCCGGCAAGCACCAAAACCTCGGTTGTCGGCGGACCACTCAGGCCGATGCTCAGGAAAAAGCCGATAAGCAGGAATTCTTTAAGTCCCCAGATTGCCTTGCTCAGCTCCTGCGCACGGCGGTGGTCCGACAGCAGCGTGCCAAGCACCAACGCACCCAGCTCGTTACCGAGCCCCAGCGTTTCGAAGGCCCAGCCGCCTGCGGCAAGCGCGAGCACGGCGCCGAACAGCACGAGTAACTCGTCGTGACCAACCAGGTCCAGTACGCGAGCGAGCAGCGGCCGCGCCAGCGGCAGCAACAAGACGAGCAGTGCGTATGGTGAAGGGCTGTGACCACTGGTTGCCGCGAGCAATGCCACCGCAACGACATCCTGTACGATGAGAATGCCTATCGAGACCCGGCCATGGAAGGCACGCAGTTCGCGCCGCGATTCCAGCATCTTGGCGGCCAGCACGGTGCTGGAAAAACCCAATGCCGTGCCGAGAATCAGTGCGATTGGCCAGTCCAGCCCGCCAACGTAGTGCAGCGATGCGCCGGCCACCAGCGCCATGACCGCGAGGTGCAGCAATGCCGTGCCCCAGACTTCGAAACGCACCAGGTTCCTGAAGCGTAGTTTGAGCCCGACAGCGAACAGCAGCAGCAGTACGCCGGCCTCGGAAAGCTCAAGCAGCATTGGCGTCGGCTCGATGCCGGCCGCACCAAAGGCAAAACCCGCGGCCAGAAAACCTACCAGCGGCGGCATACCAACCTGTTTAACCAGCACACCCATAGCGAATGCACCGGCCAGCCACAATGCGAGCACGCTAAACCTCCCTCTGCGTGCTTGCGAGAATATCACTTTACAAACCGGGCATACTATTTCCCGATGTGGGTTCAGCATTCCGCGGCTTGCGCGGATAGCGCGGATAGCGATCAGGCGATCGACATGGAGCAATTGTTGCGAAACAACATGGACTGACACATACAAAGTGATTCGCTGTAAACTGCATTCTCAATGGCGACAAGAAACTCCAGGTTTTCCGGGCTGCGCATCTGCCTGCTTACCTGCCAGGAACTTGATGCAAAGCACTACCCGGAAGACGACTGGCCGTGCGACCCGCGACCGCACCTGCCCGAAGCCGACTGGAGCCTGGTGACGCTGGAAGAAAAGCGCACCGCAGCACGCACCGTGCGCTCACTGGTCGAAAGCGACGAGTACGACGTGTTTTTCAATATGTGCGACGCTTCAGCGGAGGAGGACGAGCCAGGTATTGGCGTGGTCAGGGCATTGGAGCGTCTCGGCGTGCCGTTTACCGGTGCTGCTTCCAACTGCTTCGAGCCCACGCGACGACAGATGAAGCGCGCCTGCCACGAACTTGGAATCGCCACACCGCGACACGTGTTTGCCCGAAAGAAAGCAGACCTGAAACGCGCAGCGGAAAAACTGCGTTTCCCGATGATCGTCAAACACCACAACAGCTATGCCAGTGTCGGACTGAGCCGGGCCTCGAAGGTGCAGACGCCGGCCGGGCTGCGAAGGCAGGCGAAAAAGATAATGTCACGCTACGGTGCCGCGCTTATCGAGGAGTATATCGACGGCATCGAATGCACCGTGCTGGTAGCAGAAAACCCGGGCAAGCCGGATGAACCGATCACTTACCCGGCCATGCAATATGGTTTTCCCGAGGGCGACAGCTTCAAGCACGAGGCGCTCAAGTGGGAAGACTTTGACGGCCTGACCTGCTTCCCGGTCAAAGACAGGAACCTGGGGCAACGCATGCGTGATGAGTCAGCGCAGTTTTTCCGTCATTTTGACGCGGCCGGTTTTGCACGCTGCGATATCCGTGTCGACCGGAACGGTACGCCCTACATGCTGGAGATCAACCCCAACTGCGGAATCTATTATCCGGATGACGCGCTGGCCAGCGCCGACCTTTGCATCATGCAGCATTCAGCTGGCCACGCCGGTTTCACCCGCCGGCTGGTGCGCGCCGCGCTGGTGCGTCACACCTGAACAAGTAGGGAACAGGAACACGGGTTCCTGTTCCCTTACGGTTTAATCGTCCCCGGGCGCATCAGCGCAATGCCAGGCGATGAACTTCCAGCTCTTGCCGTCTTTCGCCAGGATGTCGGTGCATTTGCCGTGCGAGGTTTCGTGCTCGCCCTTGCGGTCCTCGGTAGCGTTCGAGTAGTAATAGTGCGCTACAGCCGTCGATCCATGCACGACAATGGCAGTTGGGCTGTATTCCGAAACATGGTTGCGCCCACCGGAGAAATTGTACTTGTCCCAACGCTGGATACTGTCGCGATTACGTGGCATCGGGTAGCTGCCCCACACCATGGCATCTGCAAAAACCCACTTCTTTGACCAGTTGGCATCACGCGCATCGATATCCTTATATGAATCGATAACAACCTGCCAGACCGCGCTCTGTTCCTTGGACCAGTCCTGTGCGGTCGCCACTCCGGTGATGAGCATCGCGCACACTAATGCCGCGATGAATTTACCTGTCGTCATACCTGTATCCCCTTTATATGAAGTGCGCCGTCGTCTTTTTAGCGACAGCATGGTTGTTTTGAATGCGATGCAGCATGCATCACGCCTGTCAAGCATAGTCCACGCTGACAGAATTGCCAGCCGCAAGGCGGCTATCTGTTAACGCGCGCTTGTCTGCGAGGCTCTTTCTTGACCGTCAATACGCAGCGGGAGCAGACTCGGGTGACACGCATTCCTCAAGTCTTTGCGACCCGGGGTTGTTGAGGAATCAGCATGACCAGCAAAGATACCTGTTGCACTCTCGCGCCATATTTCACTATTCAAAAAGGCAAGATCGACGACTTCAAAACGCTGTGTGAGAGGTTTGTCGAACTGACGGAAACCGAGCCGAAGTGTATGTTTTATGGCTTCAGCTTTGACGGGCAGAGCGCCCACTGCTGCGAAGGGTACATCGATGCTGATGGCATACTCGCGCATCTCGAAAATGTGGGGGACGCCCTGCAGGAAGCGTTACAGATTGCCGACCTGGAGCGGCTGGAGGTTCACGGCCCGGACAGTGAGCTGGCAAAACTGCAGGCGCCGCTCAGTGAGCTGAGCCCGCAATATTTCAGGCTGGAATACGACTTCCGGCGCCACTGACAGTCGAGCGGGCCGCGGCAGTGCTTGATAACTGCCGGCGTGCTTATTTAAGCCGGCTGCGGTCCATCTTGCGAACCCGGAGCAACTTTGGCGCGCGACGCTGCCGGCGGCGGGCGAGAAGACCGGTCATAACGAGCAGGCCGATAGCAATCAGCACAATCGACCCGGGTTCGGGGACGCTGGTCACCGCGGCGGTACGAAAATACGCCGACACGTGCGAGATATCCTTGGGGTTGCCCGAGGCAGCATTGATAAACGGCGTCAGGTAATCGCCAGCTGTGGTATTTGGCGTGATGAGATAGCCGACGTAAGAATCCGGCTCGCCATTGCCGCTCTTGAGCACCAGCATCAGGCTGCTGACACCCATGGTGTTCCAGATATCATCGATCGACCACTGGCCGCTGATCGTGTCGCCGACGAGAGACAGACCAATGTCCATATCCTGGTCGCTGTCCATTGCTTTCGCCGCAAAAATCCAGTCATCAAAACCAAACATCATGTCCTGGTTGACCTGGTATTGCGAAGCGTCGCCGCCCAACCGATCGTTGTTTGTCGAGCCAATCTGGCAGCCATCGCTGGCGCTGACGTTATCGTCTATCGACGGACTGTAACCAACATCTGCCGGACAAAACGCTGCGCTCGCGCCGGCCGTATTGGCGAATACGGTTACAGACACAATGGCGATCGCGAGTGTCGCAAATCTTGCAGCCTTTGAGGTTATGTTCAGCATCGTCGAATATTTACTCCTGTCTACCCGATAACAGTTGCAAGAAATATGCCGCAACGATAACTGTTTGACCCTGCGACTATTGTGGTTACCGTTACAACAACTGCTGTAAAAGAACCCGACGTTTAACCGTTGACATAACTTTTATGTTTGACATAAACGACCTATTTACATAACAGCTGTTTTGACGCGAACCAGCATCCCTGTTTTGTGCACCAGGCACTATAAATACTGCGCGCTCGCTGCGACGATGCTGCGTTAGTACGCAACCGGTGTTTGTTTACTCTGACCGTCATGCTCCGCTCTGGATATTTAAAGCGATTATTTGCGATTCTGCTTGTGCAATGCGTGCTGGCCGGCTGTGGTGCGCCGGACCAGTCACAGGCATTTGACGCTGCCCGCGCGGCACTCGCTGCAGGGGACACCCGCACCGCACTCATTCACGTACACAACCTGCTGCGTAGTGACCCGGACCATATTGAAGGACGCCTGCTGCGCGCCGAAATTTCGCTGGCGATGGACGACGGCGCGCTGGCCGAGAAGGACCTGCAGCGCGTGCTGGATCTCGGCGTTTCATCAGACGATATCGTGATACGGCTTGGCGAGGCGATGCTGTTGCAAAACGCTTTCGGCCACCTGATCGCCGACATTCACACCGGCGCGACAAATGATGACTCAACCCGTGCGCGCATACTGCTGCTGCGGGGCGATGCGTATCTCGGCCTCGAACGCCTGGACAGCGCCGAACAGGCTTTTCGTGACGTCGCCGACATGGATCCTGGCTCGCCGCACGCGTTGGCCGGGCTGGGCCGCGTTGCATTTTCTCGTGGTCATCCGGACCTGGCCCTGGGGTTTTTATCGCGGGCACGAGCGATGGCGCCGGGCGACGTGGACATCCTGCGTGCCTACGCTCGCTTTCACCTTGAAGCCGGCAACCTCGACACTGCGAAGGAGGCATTCAACGAGGCATTAGCGGCGCGACCGGAAGGCCGGCTCGGGCAGCAGAATTTCGCCACACTCAGCGGGCTGTTTGAAACTCATATGCGCCTCGGCGAGGTCGATGCAGCAGGCGAACTGGCCGAACAGGCACTGGCCGGTTCACCGGGGCATCCCCTGGCGCATTACCTGATGGGCGAACATGCCGTGCGCACTGGCAACCCGCTCCAGGCGGCAGAACACCTGCAGCGCACCCTGTCGGCATTGCCGTATCACCTCGGCGCGCTGTCGCAACTTGGACTGTTATCACTGGAACAGCAAAGGTTCGACCTGGCTGAATCGTACCTGCGTCAGGCCCTGGCGCTGGATGAAGACAATGCCAATTTGCGCATGCAGCTGGCGCGAACACTGCTGGCGCAACGCGAAGGCGACACCGCACTGGAAATACTTGCGCCGATTACCCGGGATGCGAGCGAGTCTCCGGAAATGCAGGCATTGCTGGGTGGTGCTACCCGCCTGTCGCACAAACACTCCGGATGGCTCGACTACTTCGAACAGGCCGCGGCGTCGGACCCGGACAACACCTACTGGCAGCTGGAACTGGCCCGGGCCTATCTTGCTGCCGGCGAGCCTGACGAGGGCCTGGCTGTGCTGGCAACCATCCCGCGTTCAGTCGACATCGCCGACCCGCTGGACCGACTGCTGCTGGAGGCACACCGTCGCAGGGGCGATTTCCAGGCGGCGCTGGCGGCCGGCGTCGCGCTGCACAAACGCGACCCCGACAACAGCAGTCTGGAACTGTTGATTGGTGAAATACATCTCGATGCCGGCAACCAGGCTGCCGCACGCAGCGTCATGGAACAGGTGATGGATTCCGGCCCCGCGGACGCCGAGACTCTGTTGTTTGCCGGGCAAGTGGAGCTTCGCAGCGGCGCCCATGATGCCGCGGAGCGCTATTTTCAAAGTGCCCATTCATTGCAGCCAGACAACCTGAAAGCAATTACCTCGCTGGCAGTTCTCGCGAGGCGTCAGGGAAACGTTGGACAGGCCATCAACATCTTTGAAGGTGCGCGTGAAACCAACCCGGGCTCGCTGCTGCCGCTGGTTGGTCTGGTGTCGCTGTACCTGCAGCAGGATAATGTTCAACGTGCCTACGAAACAGCGCAACAGGCGGTCCAACTTCATACCGATGACCCGCGCGCACTACTGGCGCTGGGCGCAACGCAAATGCGGCGTGAAGAATATCGCGACGCAATTGCGACCCTCGAGGACGCCTCGATACATGCCCGCGATGCTGCCCTGATACATGCCGCCCTGGCGCACGCGTTCCGCGCGGCGGATCGCGAACGCGATGCGCTGTTTTCCATGCAGCGTGCAATCAGGCTGGCACCGCACAAGATTGAGTATGCCGTTGTAGCAATTGAACTGAGCCTCACTCTCAAGAAATACGATGATGCAGAACAGCTTGCGCGGCAGGTTATTGCGGCCAACCCGGAAAGTGCAGAAGGGCATCGGCTGCTCGGCGAAACCCTGATGGCGCAAGGCAAATTTGTCGTTGCAGCGCAGGCTTTCGCCGCTGCTGCAACAGCTGATCCGAGCGAAGCAAATACAATCCGCCAGTTTCGCGCACTGGCCCGCGCAGGATCCGGCGATGCGGAAAGAGTCTTGCGCGATCGGCTGGAAGCCCACTCCGGCGACTGGCGGGTGCGGCAGGCACTGGCTGGCCTGCTCCACCGTAAAGGCGCATATGTCGAAGCCATCGAGCATTACCAGCAGATACTTCAGTTGGCCCCCGATAACGCAATGGTTATGAACAACCTGGCCGTGCTGTACAAACTGACTGATGACGAACGGGCGCTGGAGATGGCGCAACGGGCCCATGACCACAGCCCGCACATCGGCAATTTCACCGATACGCTGGGCTGGCTGCTGGTGCAAAACGGCCAGACCACGCGCGGCAATGCGTTGCTGCGCAAGGCCGTACAACAGCTACCCACTGCCCCGGAAATTCGCTATCACCTCGCTGCCGGACTGGCGCAAAGCGGGGAAGTGGATGAAGCCCGTGTGCTGCTCAGCTCCCTGGTCGCATCCGAACAGCCCTTCGATGAGATCACCGAGGCCCGCTCACTGCTGGAGCAGATCGGCCAGTAGCCATTGGCTTTTTCGCGATCGCTGAAAAATAAGTAGACTGTTCCCTGCAGCCTTTGCGGAGACAGGGAAATGGCATTGAAACAACAGCCGGTAGTCCGGCAGCAGATGCTTATTCGCAAGCCCGTCAGCGAGGTCTACGAAGCCTTCGTTGACCCGGCAATTACGACGAAGTTCTGGTTTACCAGGAGCAGCGGCCGGCTCGAGCCGGGTGCCAATGTCACCTGGGAATGGGAGATGTATGGAGCCGTCGCGCCGGTCAGCGTGAAAGCGATGGAGACCAACGCGCGCATACTGATCGAATGGCATGATCCAGCCCACCCTGTCGAGTTCAGTTTTGACGGACGTGACGACGGCACGACGCTGGTCGCAATTAATGTCAGTGGCTTTCACGGCGACGACGAAGCGGTGGTGCCGATGGCAATGGACTCGATGGGCGGTTTTACCTTCCTGCTGGCGGCGGCAAAGGCCTGGCTCGAGCACGGCATTGAATTGAACGTGGTCGCAGACCATCACCCTGATGCACATGTGACCTAAGCCAGCCGCGATCAAACCCCGCGCAATCCGAAACCCGCCAACCCCGCGCGATCCGGAACCCTCCTGTAGGAGCGGCGTTAGCCGCGAACAAACCCCGCGTGCTGCATCATCAACAATCGTCGAACCGGCCCGGTCGGTTTGACTCCTTCTACCCTGCCAACCCACCATCAGCCGCGACGCTGCTGATTGCTGCGTCGAAGCATGGTCCCGGGCAATTCGCGGCTAAAGCCGCTCCCACGAGACATCGTCGCGAGGTGTCGCGGCTGGAAGCCGCTCCCACAGAGCCGCTCCCACAAAGCCGCTGCTACAGGGAGTTGAGGAACGCGATGAGCGCGTCTTTTTCGCTCTGGCTCAAGCCCTCAAATGCTTGTTTTGACGCTTCGGCTTCACCACCGTGCCACAGGATAGCCTCGGTAAGATTTCTGGCCCGACCATCGTGCAGATAGGCTTCGCCGCCACTGACACCGGCGGTCAGGCCGATACCCCACAGCGGCGCGGTGCGCCACTCGGCGCCGGATGCATCGCCTTCCGCCAGTGTTGCAGCCAGCCCGGGACCCATGTCGTGCAACAGCAGGTCCGTGTACGGATGAATGGTCTGGTCACGCAGTTCGGCGTGCGGGTGATACGGTGAGGTTTGCAGGTTGGCGGCATGGCATGCGGCACAACCGCTGCTGTTGAACAATGCCTCACCCTGCAATGCCTGCGTATCATCCAGGTCACGCCGCGCACTGACACCGAGCAGCGCTATATAGGCCGTTAGTTTTTCCAGGTACTCGTCTGCAAGTTCGCCGCCGGCCGGGCCGCAACCGCTTTGTGCTGAGCCACAGTCCGGGCTCGGCAGCAGCGACGTCATGACGCCGACATCGGTATTCAGCGCCGCGGCCACCTGGTGCTTCAATTTCGCCTGGCTTGCCTTCCAGCCAAAGCGGCCCAGCCGGGTCTGCCCGTTCTCAGGATCCGTTACCAGGTGCATGCGACCGGAAATTCCGTCGCCGTTGACATCATCCGGGTCAGCCATGGCTTCGATTTCGGTCTCCGGAATCGATTCCAGCAGGCCCAATCCAACGAGCTGCGGCGCGATGCGTGCGGAGAAATTGACTGGCGTGCCCGGCGTGAATGCGAAATTTGGCGAACGCAGGCCGTTGCTTTCGGTCCAGCTGGCAATAGTCACGCTGCCCTCGGGGCTGCCGCTAGTCGACAAAGGTTGCAGTACGGCGCCGGTGAGCGGGTCCGGGTTGCCGCTGTCATCGCCGGTTCGAACCACGTACTGCCGCAACGGCTGGTTTATCGCCGGTGGCAGTGCGCGACCGTTCTTCGCGTGGCAGGACACACACGAACGGTTGATGTAGTTGGTGCCGAGTAGTCCGGCCAGTTCGATAAAGCCGTCATTCTCCGGCGCTTCGTTGTGGGACCCATCACCAAAATCCGTGTGGTGCACGCGCCGGCCCTCGACGAAAACCTGGCCGTTAATGTTCGACAGGTTGGTCGGCATCTGCAGGAAATGATTGTCGGGCTCATCTGAATACTGATAGTTCAGCGTCGTGTCGCCACCGATCATTCCTGCCAGAGGCATGGGAAATGAATTCTGCGCTGCTCCCTGCGCCTCCCAGGGCACCACACCCTGGCCGACAATATAGAGGATGGCCGTGCCATAGTAATTGTCGCGCCCGTTCGGCGTTCCGGTCAGAAATTGACTGAGCTCGAACTCCATTCGATCGCCCACCTGCAAGGCTGAGCCCGTCAACGGGTTGAAGCCTGCGCTGCGGGTGTAGTGCCTGCGTGTTTCTCCCGGCACGTCGAGCTCGGGCACGGCACTCATGATGCCGTTGTCGGCGTACACGGCGGCTTGCAGGTGGAAAAAGCGCAACTCAGCTTCTGTGGGACTAAGTGGCCACTCGGTTGTGACATTAAAGGTAACGGTGTTGCCACCCCTGCCGACACTGTCAACAATTTCTATTTCGGCCGTGCGATGCTCCCAGTAAAACGACAGGTAGTGGTCGTAAGCCTGGAACTGCGCCTCGCGGGCATGCCGATCGCGCGCACGGTCAGCCAGGCGCGTTATCAGAGCGGCAGGTGTGTCTTCCTGCAGCTCCGGCTCGAGCAATGTGGTTTCATCAAACAGCGGCAGAAACTGCTGGATGTATTCGACCAGCCACCAGACGCCGCCCAACCCCTGGCCATTGATATCGCCGGGGGCGGTATCGCCGGAATAGAAATACAGCGGCCTGCCTTCGAACGCAGCCTGGGATGTGCCGTCGCCACGTGTAATGGTCGACAGGCCGGGTACTCCGGACGCGGATCCATCAGCGACCAGCAGCGGCGGCCAGGTCGTCGCGCAGCCGCCGTTGCAGGTACTGCCGCCCGTACCCAGATCATTATCCAACACATAAAGTGCATAGCCGGGAAAGGCGGAGCCGGTGCCGCCGGTCAGTATGCCGTCGACTACTGCGACCTCATTCATGTTTACCACGATTTCGCAGCCGCTTGAATCGACCGTCGCACCCGGTGGTGAGCCCGGGCACAGGTCTACGGAATCAACCACCCCGTCGTCATCGACATCGACATCTATCTCGATGCCGGCGCCCGCGTCACCGAATACATCCATCTCCCAGATCGAATAGCCATAGATGTTACCCGGGCTACGGCTCAGACCATTCATACGCAGGTAACGATAGGTGCCGTTGATGTCGACGATGTCGGTGCGATCACCAAACTGACCGCCGGTCTGGGTAGACAGCGTATCCCACGACACGTTGTCGTTGGAGCCTTCAATATTGTAAGTGCCGGCGTTGGCTGCTTCCCAGAAAATCTCAACACGCGTCAATGGATAGCTTTGCGCCAGGTCGAGAACCAGGATGCCGGGATCAAGTCCATGTACCGTTTCCCAGCGCGTAAACATGTTTCCGTCTACCGCCAGGCTGGCCGGCTGCAGTTCCGAGTTTGAAGTTGCTGTCGCTGCCAGTTCGGTCGCGCTGTTGCAGGCCGTGAACCAGCCGCTGGGGCCGGGCGTGCCAAGGAACAACCCGCGCATGATGGCAAGGTCGGCCAGCGAAACGGAACCATCGCCATCCAGATCGGCTTCCGCGTTACCGGTCAAAAATACCGACCGCATAAAACCCAGGTCCTGCAGGTCAACTACGCAGTCATTGTTGAAGTCGGCGTCGCAGGCGTTACCGATATTGTCGCCGTCGCTGTCCTGCTGAGCGGCATTGGCCACCAGCAGGCAATTGTCACCGGCGTCGCTGACGCCGTCGCTGTCGCTGTCGGCTGCATTTGCTGTCGTCATGACCATTGTCAGCAGGGCGGCCAGAACTGGTGGCATTAGTCGCTCGTTCATCAGAGTCTCTTCGTTTCGCTACTCGAGCGCGCTATATTACGCAAAAGTGACAGCGCTGTCATTTTGTTCGCTTTTCCCTGTTTCTGTGGCTATAGCCTCGCCCTGCCCTGCTCAAACGTCCCGCAAAGACCGCGTCGCCGCGGGGCGGGTTTGTGCTGCGAGCATTGTTCAAAAGCTGACGGACCGGCGCGATGTTTTCGTCATCGCGACTCACGACATTCGTGCGTGCGGGGAGTCCTGATGCCGATGTGAATTGAGCCGGGCTTATTCTTTTTGTGTGGCCGAAAAAAAAGAAACAGTCGTCGTCAGATATTGGGGCTGGCGCGGGTTATCTCAAGCTCATCTGAAATTCTGAGCATAAGTGCTTGCCCTCATTAGCGACCCAAAGCAGCAGCGCATACTGACTGGTGTGGAAGCACATTTTTGGAGGTTATAGAAAGGAGGCATATCATGAAAACACAAAATGTCTTGAACCACAGCCCAGGCAGCCTGGGCCGCAGATGTGCGCAGAGGGCTGCATTGATACTTTGTGCAGCCGCGCTTGTAGCGCTACCGGGCATGGCAGTTGCGAAATCAGTCTATCTGATCGCTGATATCAACAGCAGCCCCACCCCGATAGAAACCTACAACATCAACCCGGACGGCACGATTACCTTCCAGGCAACCGCGAATGTTCCGGCACTGGCTGGCGGCGCCGTTGGTATCGCGCTTGATTCGGTGTCAGAAACCCTGTTCATTACTTACGAGGTTTCGAATGTCATTCAGCTGGTTGACGCCAGGACTTTCGAAGTATTGAGCCAGGCCACGGCACCCGGTGCATCCAACCTGGCCGGCATTGCTTATGACGAGGAATTCGAGCTCGTTTACACGATAGATCGCAATACGCCGACACTGTACGTCTATGAATGGGATGCGCTGAATACCACCCTGGCGCTCGCTGCCGGTTTCCCGATCGATCTGCCGGAAGCGGTCGCGCTATATGGCATCGCGCTCGATGAAATCAATGACCTCCTTTACGTGGCAGACCCCTTTGCCAGCACACCGGCAAACAGGGGGCCCGCTGGCGGATTGGTGCATTACTACGATACGGCAACCTTCTCCAAGCAAGGCGATTTCATGCCAGCCCATCAACCGGTTGGAATCGCAGTAGATCCTCTGCGCGGGTTCGTCTACACCGGATCGATATTCGGCTCTGACTTGCTGACCAAGTACGATGTCAACACCGATACTGAAGTCACGCAGAGCGTAAGCGACACCGGTGACGGCGTCGTAGGTCTGGCAGTTGATGCGGCAACCGGGCTGGTTTTCGCCAGTCGTGGTACCAGTTCTGCTACCGACGACCTGACCGTGTGGAATACCAGCAGCGAACCATTCGTATTGCTGGACGAGACCGACGCGCGCGGTGACGTGACCGGCGTCGTTATACCCTTCGGTGAAGTGTCGTTTAACCCGCTCAACCTGAGCAAGGATGACGGCTTGGACGAAGCGGCAGGCGACTGCATCGTGATGAGCGGAAATGTCAGCTATGACGTCTGCTTCGACAATGCCAACGGGTTCGATGCGACCAACGTCATGATCGCCGATGAGTTTCCGGCTGATGCTATCTTTGTGTCGGCAACGGACGGCGGCACTGAGGTCTCGACCGGTCGCGTTGAATGGGCAATCACGACTCTTGCGGCTGGCTCTGCGGAACAGTGCTATCAGTTAACGTTGCAGTTGACCGGTGAGCCGCTTTCGATGATAACCAACAGCGTCACCATAGAAAGCGACCAGACACCGCCGACAACTACCAGTGATGACACGAACGTCTGCGAGACGCCGCCTGTTACCTTTGTCGACTTGATTATCGAAGGTGAAGGTGAGGGCGGAGGCAGCCTCGGGCTTATCGAGCTACTGGCATTGATGACCACCGGCCTGACAAGCCTGATTCGACGCGTCGGACGCACAGCGAAGGCGCCGGGGATCCTTGGCGCAGCCATGATGGCGGCGCTACTGGTCATAATGATTCATCCGGCAGAGGCACAGAGCGGTGACTGGTATGCCGGCGCGAGTTTTGGCTGGTCCGATGGCGATTTTGATGCCGGCGACCTTAGCGCTGGCATGGCCGCGAAGGGCTGGACTATCAATATGGTCGATACAGACCATACCGATACCGGCATGAAACTGTTCGGTGGTTACAACTTCACGCCCAACTGGGCGGTGGAAGTTGCCTGGGTCGATCTCGGCGAGATCGAATCACGATTCGGCACCACCGTTGAAGACTCTGAAGTCAGCATGGTCGTTGCTGATACGGCAATGGTGCATGGATACCTGGCGGAAGGTCTCGCCATCAGTGGTGTTGGGCGCTACCCGCTGAACGATAAAGGCTCGGTTTTTGCCAAAATCGGCTTCTTCTCCTGGGATGCCGATGCTGAAGCCAAGTTAATCAGCGGCGGCACCGGCAGCGCTGAAGTCAGCGACGATGGCACCGACATCACCTGGGGTGTAGGCGCCAGCTATGAGATCGCGCCAAACTGGTCGGTTCGTGGTGAATACGAAAGTTTCGCCATGTCCCGCAACGATGCAACGCTCTTTTCAATTGGCGTTGAGTTTGGTTTCTGACCGAATGACTGCAAGTGGTTTAGAAGCCCCGCAAAAGCGGGGCTTCTTTTATCGTTGTCGTGAGCGGGCCTGCGGGGCGCTGCTGCGCAGCAGCATAGGCAACTAATAACCATACTGGAGGCGCCAACAGGACAACTTCCGCTGTCAGGTATACTGGCGAAAGCCTTATTTTCGAGGGGGCCCGCCGTGTACCGTTACCTGACACTTGTAGTCTGGGTGTTGCTGCTGGCCGCGCCGGCTGCCGCGCGCATTGATCCGCCTGAGCTGCCCGGACCCTGGGCAGTCGGCCGCGTAACCGAAACCGTCGTCGACAAGATGCGTAATCGCGAGTTGACCGTTGATGTCTGGTACCCGGTGGACGCTGCTGACGCCACCGGCACGCTGTCGGAATACAACCTGGTTTTCGCTTCGCTGGCGTCGAACATCGCAATTGATTCTCCGCCCGTGTCGGTTGCCGGCACCCGGCCACTGGTGATTTTTTCGCACGGCTCGTTTGGCATTCGCTACCAGTCATTCTTTTTGATGGAGCACCTGGCAAGCCATGGCTTTATCGTGGTTTCACCCGATCATGCCGGCAATACCGCGGCCGACCTGGTTTTCGGCACCGAGGCGCCGTTCGAACAGATTGTTGTCGACAGGCCGCTCGATGTCATTTTCCTGATTGACTGGATGCTGACGCGCAACGCCTCGCCGGCTGATCGTTTTGACGGGCGCCTGGACCCGCAGCAGATCGCGGTTATGGGCCATTCTTTTGGCGGTTATACTGCCATTGCGGCCGCCGCAGGCACTGCAGTGACGCCCGCCGATCCTCGCGTGCGCGTCATCGCGCCGATCGCACCGGCTTCCGGCCTGTTGTCGGACGATGAGCTCGCCGGTATCTCGATACCCGCTCTGATCCTGGGCGGGACGGCCGATATCACGACGCCGGTCGAACCGCAGAGCGCGCGACCCTTCGAGCTGTTTGAAGGGCTGCGCTACCGCGTGGATATCGTTGACGGCGGACACCAGTCGTTCACCAACATCTGTGTTTTTGCTGAAGTGCTGGTTGGCGCGGGCGTGCCGCCGTCGTTGATTGACTTTTTACTGGGTAATTCCGCGGAAGGCTGTGCGCCTGAACTGATCCCGATTGCTCAGGCGCATGCGCTGACCAATCTGTACGCCACGGCTTTTCTAAAGCGCGAGTTGCTGCGTGACGGCCGTTACCAACGCTACCTGAACCGTGGTTATGCGCAGAGCAACAGGCTGCCGGTATTATTCCGGCGGAAGAAGAACTGACGTTCGCGGCAAAATGCATCAAGGAACAATCGTTGAAGCGGCCTGGCCGGTTCGACTCTTTTCACCGCCAACCCACCATCAACTGCGACGCTGACCGCGTTGACGAAAGATGATTGCACTCCATTCGCGGCTAAAGCCGCTCCTACGGGAACCCATCGCGAGTAGTCGCGGCTGGAAGCCGCTCCCACAGAGCCGCTCCTACACAGGTCGCAAGTAGTCGCGGCTGGAAGCCGCTCCCACAAAGCCGCTCCCACACAGGTCGCAAGTAGTCGCGGCTGGAAGCCGCTCCCACTTAGCGGCGACGCATCCAGCCAAGCAGGCCGAGGGCCGATGCAAACAGCCAGGCTGCCGCAGGAATCGGCACTACCGAAAACGCTCTCACGTTCGACAAGTCCGAAATATTGCCGCCTTCGTTGAGGAAATCGGCGAGGGTGTAGGGACGCGCATCCGGATTACAGATACCGGCCGGGCAGATAACCGACGAATAATCCGGTGTCCACATCGTGATGTCGCTGGACCAGTCACCGCTCGTCCCGGTTACTCTGCCGAGAATGAAATAGCCATTGGCTTTGAAGGCCAGGTGCGTTATCGAACTATCGGAGATCGACCACGTTCCGGAATTCGTATTGTAGTCATTATCGGCCGAGCCATCCATGCCGTTTATGGTGTAGCCGCTCGTCACCTGGACCACCGAGTCGAGACCTACGCCCAGGATCAAAGCGACGTTGGCAACGGTCGCGTTGCCGGCGCTAAAACATTCGGCGTCTTCTTCGCCGGTCGGGCAGCCACCGACAAAAGTGAGGTTGGTCACGGCGGCCGATACCGGGCCACTTATCAATGCAGCTGCGATAGCTACGCCGGCTAAAGTCCTGAGGTTCATGTCTGGGTACTCTCTGTCTGTTCATTATTTGGCGCGCAGGTCACTTTTGCGACTGATCGCCTTATGTCGGATCAGTATCCCTTAAATGGCTGTGTCACGAAATGGGACGTACTGTCCCATATGTAGCAACTAATTGATATTTCTGCGACTTGCCGGGCTCTCCTTACCGGTGACGCAGCAGCCGGCGGCGCGCCGGCAGCCCGAACAGCTCGATAAAACGGCCGAATATGGCCTGCCCCAGCTCGTGAGAGTCGGCGATATGCTGCACTGTCGCGCGGCGGATTTCGTCGGGGTCAATCAGCCCGCGCAGGTCTGCGAGCTCTTCCCGATGCACCGGCACCTCGAGCCAGCGCTCAATGAGCGGCTGGTCAACTTCCAGATGAAACTGGAAGCCATAGGTTCTGTCGCCCAGGCGAAACGCCTGGTTGGCGCACAGCGGTGATGATGCGAGGTGTACCGCATCGGCAGGCAACTCCGCCGTATCCGCATGCCACTGGAAAATCTGTCGTTCCATGGTCAACGGCGCCAGGACCGGGTCCGCCGCAGCCTCGGCGGTGGGCGCGACTTCATACCAGCCTATTTCGGGCGCGGGCGCGGGAGTGACTGTCGCACCGCTGGCGCGAGCAATCAGCTGGGCACCGAGGCAGATGCCGAGCACCGGTATGCCGCAGTCCATTGCCCGGCGTATGGCCCTTATCTCAAATTCCAGGTGGGGAAACTGCTCGTGCTGGTCAACGTTCATTGGCCCGCCGAGCACAATGAGGCCGTTGTATTTTTCTACGTCCGGCTGTGCATGGGGCGTGCGCGCGAAATTGACGTAGCGAATACGAAAACCACGGTCCTTCAGCATCGGGTGAAAGATGCCGAGGATCTCGAACGGTACGTGCTGGAATACCAGGAGGCGACGCATAGGCTCACGATAGCGCCGCCGGCTGCGACGCTCAAACCCTGCCGGCTGCCTTCTGCGCTGGCGATCCGCTGCTGGCATGCTCGAATGCAGGGAAACCATCGCAGAGGCAAGTATTTGCAGCCTTGTGTCGGCGCTTTCGTCCGCTGCCGCCGAAGCGGGCGGCAAAGTGGTTACACTATATCTCCGACGACTGGGAGCTCACGCCGATGCTGCTGAATCCGCACCAACACAACCGCCATTATCCCGACGAGATCTCGGCAGAGATCATGCGCAAGACCATCGAATTTTTCGAGAACAAGGGCCGGCGGCGCATCAAGGAAGACGACCACGAACGCGTGTGGTACGCCGATTTCATCGAGTTTGCCGGTCGTGAACAGCTGTTTGCAAAGCTGATGACACCAGGCCGTTACGCCAACGGCAGGGAAGGCGTTCGCTGGGACAGCTGGCGTAACTGTGAGTTTAACGAGATTCTCGGCTTTTATGGCCTGGCGTACTGGTACACCTGGCAGGTCAGCATGCTCGGGCTGGGACCAATATGGATTTCAGATAACGAGGCGGTAAAGAAAAAGACCGTTCAGCTGTTGCGTGACGGCCACGTATTCGCATTCGGCCTGTCGGAGCAGGAGCACGGTGCCGATATTTATTCATCGGAGATGAAACTGGTCCCGCAGGACGACGGCAGCTACCTGGCGCGCGGCCGAAAATACTACATCGGCAATGCCAACGCGGCCGGCCTGGTGTCAACATTCGGCAAGATCGACGGCACCGACGATTACGTTTTCTTTGTCGTCGACCCGCGCCATGAAAAATACGAATGCGTGCAAAACGTGTGCAATTCGCAGAACTACGTGGCGGAGTTCGCGCTGCATAACTACCCCATCACCGAGGCAGACATCCTGTCGCGTGGCCAGGAAGCCTGGGATGCGTCGCTCAATACAATCAATTTCTGCAAGTACAACCTCGGCTGGGCGTCGATCGGCATCAGCACCCATGCATTTTACGAAGCCATCGACCACGCGGCTGGCCGCCATCTGTTCAACAGCCAGGTCACTGACTTCCCGCACGTGCGTCAGCTGTTTGTCGATGGCTATGCGCGGCTGGTAGCAATGAAGCTGTTTGCGCTGCGTGCCTCGGACTACATGCGCGCAGCGTCGCCGGATGACCGCCGCTACCTGCTTTACAACCCGATGGTGAAAATGAAGGTGACAACGCAGGGCGAAGACGTAATAGATCATCTGTGGGACGTCATCGCTGCCAAGGGTTTCGAAAGAAACATGTACTTCGAGATGGCAGCACGCGACATTCGCGCCCTGCCAAAACTGGAAGGCACCGTGCATGTCAATATGGCGCTGATCATAAAGTTCATGGCCAACTACTTTTTCAAGCCGGGCGAGTTTCCCGAAGTGGGTCAGCGTGACGAGCCGGTGGACGACGAGTTCCTGTTCAACCAGGGGCCAACGCGCGGACTAGGCAAGATTCGCTTTCATGACTACCGCAAGACTTACGCCAGCGTCAGTCTGCCGAATGTCGATGTGTTCAAAAAGCAGATTCGCTACCTGAAAACCCTGCTGGCTGTGGCACGGCCGGACAAACAGCAGGCAAAGGACATCGACTTCCTGCTCAACCTGGGCGAGCTGTTCACCCTTGTTGTATATGGCCAGCTGATCATCGAGAACGCGGCGATATACGGCATTGATGACGAAGTGCTCGACCAGATCTTTGACGTGATGGTGCGCGACTTCTCCCGCTACGCGCTGCAGCTATACGGCAAACCGGAAACGACACGGCGGCAGCAAATGCTGCTGCGGCGAATGATCCGCCGCCCGGCCGTCGACCAGGCGCGTTTCAACCATGTCTGGGAAAAGCACGTATTCCCGCTGCATGGCACCTACCAGATGAATGAAGAGCCACGCGGTCCGGGCGAGGTACCGCTGGCCGCTACAGCCAAGGGCTGATATCGGAGGGACAGTGCATGTATATCGGTACATGTACTGTCCCCGTTGCTTATCGCCTGTACTCCATGATCATGCCGTGGTTATCCATGGTAAAGGTGTCGCCGTCGACGCTGCCGTGGGTCACTCCGGCGCCTTCCCAGGTCATAGCTAGCCGGCCGTCTTCGACCACGTACTTCGCGTGTACTTCGCGCCGCATCGTGTCGCCACCCGGCGGAGCAAAATCTGTCACGCTCAGACAGGTGCCGTCGGCACTGATGATGAAGGTCCCGGACGAGATAAACAGATCAACGCCGTCGTGCGTCACGTTGCCCGGAATGGGAGCACCGTCGACTGAAGTCAGGTAATAGATGCCCGTGACTGCGTCTGGCCTGACGCCTGCCTGGCAGGCGGCCAGCAGCAGCGCACAGGCAATAAGCAGGAAAACACAGCGTATGTACCTCATGGCACTACCTCCTGTGTTGCTGTCCTGCCTTCATGCTTCCACCAGCACACCACGGCGTTAATCAGGGCAACTACCTAGCGGGCAACCGCTTGATTGCGCGACGGGTTTTTGCCGCGACAGGCCCCGGAAAGTACAGCTATGCTTCTGGTTCAGGCAAACGTCACAGGGGCGGGCAGAACGATGGCAGAGTTGAAATACCCCAATGAGAGCGTGGAGTATCGCGCGGCTCGCGACGCGCTGCTGGAAGCCGAGAAGTCGCTGGCGGCACAGGTCAAGGCCGTTGCGTCGCAGCGCCGTGAACTGCCGCGTGGCGGAAAGATCACGGAGGACTATGTTTTTGTCAGCGCCAATGACCCCGCGCCGGGCAAGGACATACGGCTGTCCGAGCTGTTTGGTGACAAGAACACACTCCTTTTATACAGCTACATGTTTGGACCCAACTGGGACAAGCCATGCCTGTCATGCACATCTATTGTTGACGGCTTCGAGCGTGCCGCAATGTCGGTGACGCACGATGCAGCTTTTGCCGTGGTAACCGCGGCGACCCACGGCCAGCTGAATGACTGGGCGCGTTCGCGCGGCTGGCAGCACCTGACGCTGGTTTCAGCGGAAAAGACGCGCTACCTGCGCGACTATCACTGCCAGACGCGCGATGACGACAAGTCGCTATGGCCGGTAATGCATGTGTTCACCAAACGCGACGACGGCATCTATCATTTCTGGGGCACCGAGATGCAGGGCAACAGCATGGACATGGTGTGGGCGTACTGGAACCTGATGGATATGACGCCCGACGGCCGGCCGGACCGCATGACGCCGCCGCAGGACTTCCGCTCGAAATACCTTGAAGAGCATTACCTGCCAAAAGACTGACAGGAAAAGCAGCAGCGGCCCTGCGCTTATTCAACGAGGCGAAAGGCAAGAACCTGGGTGAGCTGGAGCTGGTTGAAGTTGTTGTCCGACACCAGGATCAGCGTGCGCGAGCCGTCCGGCAGTGGCGCACCGAGCGACATACCCTCGATGTTGTCGAGCCTGACGCCGAGCTCGTCGAGGTCCAGTAGCAGCTGTTTTGGCATCGTCCTGATGTCGTGACCGGCGATCGACTTCAGCCCGGCAACATCGACAGCCGAATCTGTATCGGTAAGAAACAACCGGATCCTGTTGCCGCGGCTGCGTGAAAAAGAGCGCTCCAGCGCGATTAATTGGCGGTCGTCGATTGCCAGCAGCTCCACCAGCCCGTTGGTGGCAAAACCATTGGCCGGCCGCGGCGCTTCGGCGACCGGATCGGTGACATAAATATATTCTGCCTGGCGCCTGCCGCTGGCGTTGTCCAGGACCAACAGCCGTACCGGACTGCCATTTTCCAGTGTTGCAGCGGGCCCATCCTGTTTAAGAGCATTCTCAGTCGCGGCCAGCATCCGCTTGCCGCCCAGACTCAGCGCAAGGCTTTCAAAGGCCTTGTTTTCGCGCGTACCGGTTCTTGCGCCGGGCGTGTAGTACGGCGGCGGCAGGTGCTCGGCGATAAACTCGCCAGTGCGGCGCATCTGCCGCACAAACGGTGCGCTGCGGCCATCGCCCTCGCTGACCCAGAGCAGCGAACCGTCCGGGGCGACGCGCACAGCCTCCGGATCAACAGCACCCACTGCGAATGACTGCCCGTCCCGGTCCTGGATTGACGTTACGCCGCTGAATACGACATCGCCCTCTTCCAGGCTGCCATCGGCCAGGTCGATGGTGACTTCATAGAAACGCACCGGACCACGTGCTGCGCGGTCGTCGCTGATAACAACATAGCTGTTGCTTGCCGGATCGTAGTCAATTCCGGACAGCCCGCCGACGGCTGTGCCCTTGTATTCGTAGCCGGTCGGGAACGTCGCCTGCCCGAGATATTCGAGCCTGATCCCGTTGCCCTGATCAGTCACCGGATGCGCGCAACCGGTACAGACAAGCAGCAAAACAAGCCAGCAGCCCGGTCGCGACGACATCGGTTGATTATCCATTGCGCTGTTCCCCGTCAGCCGGTATTGCCAGCACAGTCTACTTTGTTGTGCCGGCCCGCTGGCCGCTCTCTCAAGCCCGCCAGCCTGCAACAACGGCCATGCCCGGGGACCAGCAAAAATATAGGTAAATAAGGGGTTTATTTGCCCCTGCTTCTGTTATAGTCCGCCGCGTCCTGGCGCACTTCGGTCTGCGCCATTACTCAGGCGCCGCAATTCTGTGCTGCCCGAGCCATTTAAGAATACCCAGCCTGGACCGAGCCCCCGGCGCGCAAGCGCGGTGCGGATCAGGCGATCCCGGAGTCCAACTCAAAATGTTATTTAATGAACTCGGCCTGTCGGCCGAACTTCTGCGTGCGGTCGAAAAACAGGGTTACCTCGAGGCAACCCCCATCCAGCAGCAGGCAATCCCGCCGATCCTTGCGGGCAAAGATGTACTCGCTGCCGCGCAGACCGGCACCGGCAAGACAGCCGGCTTTACGCTGCCGCTATTGCAGCGTTTACAGTCAGGGAAACCCGGCGGCCGCGGTGCGCCGGTACGCGCCCTGATCCTGGTGCCGACGCGCGAGCTGGCTGCGCAGGTTAATGAGAGCGTACGCACTTATGGTGCCCACCTGCCATTCAAGACCGCGGTGATTTTTGGCGGGGTGAGCATCAACCCGCAGATTTCCAGGCTGCGCAAAGGCGCCGATATAGTCGTCGCAACGCCCGGCCGGCTGCTGGATCATGCGCAACAGAACACTATCGACCTGAGCCGCGTTGAAACGCTGGTTCTTGACGAAGCCGATCGCATGCTCGATATGGGTTTTATTCGTGATATCCGCAAGGTGCTGAAGCTGCTGCCGCAACGACGCCAGAACCTGCTGTTCTCAGCGACCTTCTCGAAGGAAATCCGCAGCCTTGCAGCCAACCTGCTCGACTCGCCGACCGAAATCCAGGTGGCATCTGAAAACTCAACCGCCGATCGCGTCAAACAGGTCGTGCACCCGGTGGACAAGAGCCGCAAGCGCGAGCTGTTGTCACAACAGATTGGCGCCGGGAACTGGCGCCAGGTGCTGGTATTTACCCGCACAAAGCACGGCGCCAACCGCCTGGCAAAGCAACTTACAAGTGACGGGCTGACAGCTGCGGCCATTCATGGCAACAAGTCGCAGGGCGCACGCACGCGGGCACTGGCGGATTTCAAATCCGGAACAATCCGGGTGCTGGTTGCCACCGATGTCGCCTCTCGTGGACTGGACATCGACCGCTTGCCGCATGTTGTTAACTTCGAATTGCCCAACGTGCCGGAGGACTATGTGCACCGCATTGGCCGCACCGCTCGTGCCGGCCAGGACGGCGAAGCCATATCGCTGGTCTGTGTTGACGAACTGAAACTGCTGAGCGATATCGAGAGGCTGCTGAAAACGAAAATCGAGCAGCGCCTGATTCCCGGCTATGAACCCGACCCGCGAATCAAGGCCGAACCGATAAAAAATGGCGGCCGGAATAAACCAGCCAGGCATCGCGCCGGTCCACGCAACAACAGGAACAACGGCCCGAAAGGAAATCGCAGCGGGGCAGCACCGCGACGCTCCTCGCGCGCCCGGCGTCGCGCCGGCTAGATAAAAGGGCTCTTTTTGCCAGCCGCACCGGCGTCGCTGTCACTTGATGACGGTCGGCCTAGTTTTATCGCTACAATTGCGCCCGGGGAACACAGCGGAGACTGACAATGACACCGGAGCTTAAATACCTGGCGCTGGCGGCCGCATGGAACGCCGTTATCTGGCTGCCGTACATACTCAATATGATCTCGGTGCGCGGCCTGAAAGACGCGGTCAGCTACCCGGAGAACCCGCCACCGCTGGCGGGCTGGGCACAGCGGCTCAAGGCGGCCCACTATAACTCGGTGGAAAACCTGGTGGTGTTCGCCTCGGCGATACTGGTGGCACACCTGGCCGGGGCAAACAACGAAGCAACGGCTATGTGCGCCATGGTGTACTTCTACGCCCGCATCCTGCACACGGTGGTTTACGCGCTGGCCGTGCCGTGGCTGCGGACGTTGTTGTTTGCTGTCGCCTGGCTTGCAACGCTGTGCATCCTGGCGCAGATACTGCTGTAAATTCGTCAGGCAGAAGCCTGCAACAGTCTCTTCGTTTACTTCACACACATACCTGTGTGTTAAGTGTTGTTACGCTTTACAAATCGAGACAGCGGGGGCCGCTGGCACGCGACACAATGGCGCCTGACTTGTTCCGGAGACACCTTGTGATGAACAAACACTTTGGTCGCGCAGGCGGCAAATCGTTGATTGCCGCATTAACAGTTTTTGCTTGCGGGCTGTTGGCGTCTCAGGCCACCTTTGCCGCGGACTGCAAAGGCAAGAGCCAATCGGCCTGCACAACTGACACTTCATGCTCGTGGGTCGGCAGCTACACGACCAAAAAGGGCACAAAGGTCAGCGCCTTCTGTCGCGCCAAGCCTGGCAAAGGCAAGAGCAAGGCTGCGAAGAAGAAAGCATCATCGACTGACAGCAAGTCGAAAACGGCAGCATCGACGTCGAAGAAGAGCACAGCTGTTAAATCGAAGGACACCGGCGGCACGAAGAAATCGAGCTCGAAGAAAAGCGCGAGTACCAAATCTAATAAAGCCGACAGCAAGAAGAAATCGGGCTCGAAAAAGAGCTCCAGCAGCAAGTCAAAGAGCAGCAGCAAAAAATCTTCCGGCAGCTCAAAGAGCAAAACCGGCAAAAAGAAAGACAGCTGAATACGGCTTTGAAACAGGGACAGGAACCCGGCAGGTTCCTGTCCCTTTTTCGTCAGCTTATGCGAACGTTGTTGATAATGGTGTTAACGCCCGGCAACTTTGCCATTTCGATGACGACCTGGTCAGCAACGGAATAATCGCTCACCTTGCCGTCGATGACGATGGTGTCTCCGCGTACGTCGGCTTCAAGCTGGGCTGGATGGGCCTCAAGCACGGCTGACACCTGGCTGGTCAGTTGTTCACCAGCCATTGCGACCGGGGCAAACAGCAGGCCGGCAGCGATTACGGTTACGGTCTTGATAGTTGCAGTCATGATGTCCTCCTTCGGATTTACGGCTGAAACGGGGCGACGCCCGCCCGCGGCGGGCGTCACGCGGCAGATGGCTGTCAGGCCGCTACCTTGATGCGACGCGGCAGCGCTTTGGCCTGCTTCGGAATCGTGATTTCCAACACACCATGGGTATCGCGCGCTTTTACGTTTTCCGCATCGACGGTATTGGGCAGGATGAAGCGCCGGTGGAAGCGACCCTGACCGCGTTCAACGCGACGGCGCACGATGTCTTCATCGTCGACATTTTTCATGCCGCGCCGCTCGCCGGTGAGCGTTAGCACGCTGTCCTGCAGGGTGATCTCGACGTCCTTGGGATCGACGCCGGGCAGATCAACATACAGCTCGAAGCGATCGTTCAGCTCGTGGATATCAACCGTAGGCGTCCAGTCGGCGGTAGCACCACTGGAATCGGAATCACGCCACTGGTCCAGCAGCCGGTTGAGCTCCAGCTGGAACTGGGGGACAAAACTCATGGCATCGTACTTCATCGGGATCATTGCTTTACCTCCTATGACTGTGACCCTGAATCAGCGAATTGCCCCTGTTTCGGAGCATTTTTGACGCTGGGGACGGCTGTCTGTGATTTCAAGGGGCCGTGAGCTGCCATGCTGCAGCGCAAAAATGGCGCGTGTCAGGAGCCCGGTCCGGTCATCCGGATAAAGATATAGCCGACGTAGATGATCAGCAGCAGGGATGCCTCCGGCCGTTGCACACCGCGGCGCGATACGTAGAGGAACAGCAGCACCAGTACAGTGACCAGCAGCTGCGTCGGTAAGTCGATCAGCAACACGGCTGCGGGCACGGCAAGCGGCGAAATCGTCGCAGCTATCCCGGGCACAAGCAGCGTGTCGAGGATGTTACTGCCAAGGAGATTGCCGGCAGACAGACTCCCACGATTCTTCAGCAATGCATTCAACGAAACGGAAAGTTCCGGCAGGCTGCTGCCCAGCCCGATGATGATCGCCGAAACGGCGATTTCACTTAGCCCCACAACCCGGGCAAAACCGGTGGCCGACAGCACCGTGAGTTCAGCTGCCAGCAACAGCAGAACCAGCCCCGCCGCCAGCATCAGCCAGGCACGGTAAGATGTTTCACCTGTATTGTTTACGCGCGCGTCCGGACTGGCAGCGCGCCGGGCGATAACAACGGTAAGGTAAAGAATATAGAACAGCGCGAGTAACATTCCCTCGATGCGCGTTATTCTGCCGTCCAGAGAAGCCAGGAAAAGCGCGGCAATGCTGCCAAGCAGGAAAAACGTGTTGCGCGGCAGGAAGCGGCGACGCATTGCTTCAAAGCCAATAAAACCGGCAACGCCGAAAACCAGGCCAAACTGGCCGATACTGCTGCCGATCGCGCTGCCGACCACGATACCGGACAGATTGGCGCCACTGAGGCTGCGCCACGATGCATCGAAGGCGATAAACAGCTCCGGCAAATCCGTGCCTATTGCCAGTACGATCATGCCAAAGGCGGCATCCGACAACAGGTAACGATCGGTGATCGAGGTGGCGCTACGGACAAGCACCTCGGAACCCAGCCACAGGCCGGCCATTCCTACGATCAAAAGCAGTAACTGCGACAATATTTTTGCTTGGTTATGTCCAGCCAACCCGGCTGCGGGGGTACGTTAGCACAGCGCTGCCGGGCGTTGGCGCGGCGCTGTTTGAAAGGCATACTGATACCCCATGGCCAGAGTAGCAATAATCGGGGCAGGTATAGCCGGCCTGGTCACCGCGCGTGAACTGGCAGCACGGCATGACGTGGTGGTTTTTGAAAAATCCCGCGGCGTGGGCGGACGCATGACCACGCGCTATGCCGACAACTACGTATTTGATCACGGCGCACAGTTTTTCACGGCACGTACGCCTGAATTCCAGCTGTATTTGCGGCCGCTGGTCGATGCCGGCATCGTTGCAAGCTGGAATTGCCGCTTTGCCGAATACGAGCGCGACGAACAGACGGGAACGCGGCAGTGGGGCTCGGACCTGCCGCACTATGTTGGCGTGCCAGGCATGAATGCCATCGGCAAATGGCTCGCCAAAGACCTCGACGTGAGACTCGAAACACGGGTTGGCAGCCTGCAAAAACCCGCCGGCGGCTGGCAACTGATCGACGATAATGGTGGTGACCTGGGCATATTCGACTGGGTGATTCTCGCCGCCCCGGCGGCGCAGACTACAGCGCTGTTGCCAGCCGACTGCAGGATTCGCAGGTTAAGCGAGCCTGCCGTAATGCTCGGCTGCTATTCGCTGATGCTGGCCGATCCCAGGCCCCTGGCGCTCGAGTGGGATGCGGCGCTGGTACGCGATGCCGATATCAGCTGGATTTCCGTGGATAGCAGCAAGCCGGGACGTCCAGACGAAGGCTTCTGCATGCTGGTGCATTCGACAAACGAGTGGGCCGACGCTTATCTCGATGCCGATGACGACTGGGTAATGCAGCACCTGCTGGCTGAGACTTCGGTAGTTCTGGGTGTCGACGCGCGATCGGCAGCCCATTGCACGCTGCATCGCTGGCGCTACGCCAACATGGACCTGCGCAATACGCCGGGTTTTTCAATCGATGAAGACCAGCAGCTGGGCGCCTGTGGCGACTGGTTTATTCGCGGTCGCGTGGAGGCCGCGTTTACCAGCGCAACCGGGCTGCTCAAGGCGCTGCCGTTCTCATAGATTTGTGGAACCGGCCCGGCCGGGTCGACTCCTTTTACCCTGCCAACCTACCATCAGTGGGAGCCGCTTCCACAACAGGTCGCAAGTCGTCGCGGCTGGAAGCCGTTCCCACAACAGGTCGCAAGTCGTCGCGGCTGGAAGCCGCTCCCACAACAGGTCGCAAGTCGTCGCGGCTGGAAGCCGCTCCCACAGGTCGCAAGTAGTCGCGGCTGGAAGCCGCTCCCACAGGTCGCAAGTCGTCGCGGCTCCTACTGGACGGACGCGGGAAGTCCGGACCTTATTTGTCGCGCTGCAGCTATGCACACCGTGTTGCGGCCCGCGGCCTTGGCCTGGTAAGCCGCGGCATCGGCACGGGCGATCAGCGTTTCACGGTTCCCGCCGGGGTCAAGCGTGGCCACTCCGACGCTGATCGTTACTGAGCCGTGCGGCTGCGTTGCGCCACCTGCAAATGGATGGTTAGCGACCGCTACGCGCAGGCGTTCGCCGAAAATCCCGGCGCTCTCACCCGGTGTTTCCGGTGCCAGCACGACAAATTCCTCGCCACCCCAGCGCGCAACGATATCGCTGTCTCGTGCCTCGTGGAGCAGGATTTTTGCAATGCCACGCAGCACTTCATCACCGGCCGGATGACCGTGTGTGTCGTTGTACTGCTTGAACTTGTCGACGTCGATAAACAGCATCGAAAGGTCGCGCCTGTAACGCTTGCTGCGCTCAATCTCGGCTGTGACCGCCTCCTGGAAATGACGGTGATTGAACAGGTTGGTAAGCCCGTCACGCACGGCAAGCTCACGAAAGAAGTTGTTCAACTGCTCCAGTTCGGAGTTGGTGCGCGTCAGGGTGGCGACCAGCAGCTCGCGTTCGCGCGTCATGCGCACAACCTCGAGTGCCCGCTTTACGGTCTCAGAAACCACCGCAAGGCTTTCAAACGGCTTGTTAAGGAAATCGTAAGCGCCGCCCTTAAGCGCCGCAATGGCATTATCCATCGACCCATAGCTGGTCATGACAACCGCCTGTACCGGCTCATAGTTGGCACGTACTTCACGCAACAGGTCGAGGCCATCGCCATTGGCCATGCGCAGGTCGGTAACCACGACATCGATGCCGCCGCGCTGCAGACAGGTCAATGCTTCGCTGCCGCTGCCGGCCTCATGCACGGTATGGCCGTCATCACGCAGCACTTCTCCAACCATGCTGCGCACGGCTGCGTCATCGTCCACTACCAGCACCTGGTACATCCGCCGCAGAGTCCTGTGTTATGTCAAATTCAATTGACGGGTTCTACCCCCTGTGTATCGGTCGTGAAACGGGATGCTTGAAAGAGAAAGAGAGAGAAAGAGAGAGAGAGACAGGGAGAGAGATGGAGCCCGAGTGTTCACCCCGGGCCAGGACAGTCAGTATTGCCTCAGGCGGGCTGGCTCATCAGCACTGCAGGCCCGGCGGCGGCGACACGCACGGCGTTGCGGCCGGCAGCCTTGGCCTCGTAAACGGCCGTGTCGGCACGCGCGACGATTGACTCATGTGACCCTGCCGGGTCGAGCGTGGCAACACCGATACTGACCGTTATCAAACCCTTTGGCTGGGTTTCACGACCCTGGAAAGGATAGGCCGCGACCGCGGCACGAATCCGTTCGGCCAGCTCACTTGCTTTGTCGACGCTGGTTTCCGGTGCCAGCAGGACGAACTCCTCGCCGCCCCAGCGCGCCACGGTATCAGTATCGCGGGCATGCTCCAGCAGCATCTTGGCAATGCCACGCAACACTTCATCGCCGGCCGGATGCCCCTGGGTGTCGTTGTAGGTCTTGAAGTGATCGACATCAATAAACAAGACCGATACGTCACGCTGGTAACGCTTGGAACGTTCAACTTCAGCCGTCAGCGCTTCCTGGAAATGCCGGTGGTTATAGAGATTGGTCAGCCCGTCCTTGATCGCCAGGTCGCGGAAAAAGTTGTTCATCCGCTCCAGTTCGACATTGTTGCGGGTCAGAGTTGCGACCAGCAGGTCGCGTTCCCGTGACATACGCACGGCATCAAGCGCGCGCTTTGCTGTTTCTGTGATTACATCGAGATTTTCAAATGGCTTGGTCAGAAAATCGTACGCGCCGGCCTTGAGCGCACTGACTGCGGCATCCATCGAAGCGTGACTGGTCATGATAATGACCTGGATCGCGGTATCCCTGCGGCGTATTTCACGCAGCAGGCCGATGCCATCCATGCCGGCCATGCGAATGTCCGTGATGACAAGGTCGATGCCGCCCGACTCGAGACGCTTGAGCGCCGCCTCGGCACTTTCCGCCTCTTCCACGTCATGGCCATCATCGCTGAGGACCTCTGCGACTATGCCGCGAATAGCGGTGTCATCATCAACTACCAATATGTGATACATGGACTCCGGCTTCCTGCCTTATGTAAAAAAACCTGACTATGCGTCCTGTGTCACTATATCGGCCGGTTCCGGCCCAGGCTTTGAGCGAGGTCACACTACCGCCTTCTGTTCAGCGGGTTCAGCCAGGGTCGCCATGGCCACCGGCAGGGTGATGACGAAGGTCGTGCCTTTGCCCGGCTCGCTCTCTACCACGATATCGCCACCATGGTCGCGAATAATGCCGTAGGACACCGACAGCCCCAGGCCGGTCCCCTGACCGGCCGGCTTGGTCGTAAAGAACGGCTCGAAGATCTTGTCGCGAATTTCAGCAGGCATACCCGGACCGGTGTCTGCCACTCGCATCTCTATACGCTTGTCGTCCAGCAAGCGGGTGGCAATGCTGAACGAGCCCGGCGTGCCGGCCATAGCCTGCTGCGCATTGACTGCGAAGTTCATCAGCACCTGCTGCAGCTGGTTGGCGTTGGCGTAGACCCGCGGCAGGTCGGGAGTGAGATTCTTCTGGATACTGACCTGGTTGATTTTCAACTGGTGATCGACGATGTCCAGCGAGTCTTCAACAACCGAGTTGATGTCGATGCGCTTCTGTTCCGCTTTTTCCTGGCGAGCGAACTTGAGCAGGTTTGAAATGATCTCGGTGCAGCGCCGCGTTTCTTTTTCAATAACTTCCAGATGCTTGCGCAGCGGGCTGGCCTCATCGACCTTGCGCAGCGCCAGCTGGGCGTAACCGAGGATCCCGGCCAGCGGATTTTTAACTTCATGCGCGATACCGGCACCGAGCTGACCGAAAGCCGCCATCTTTTCCGACTGGACCAGCGCATTGTTGGCGCGTTCCAGCTCATGGTCGCGATCCTTGAGCTCTCCGGTCATCTGGTTGAACGACTCGGCCAGCAGACCCAGCTCGTCGCGCGTACCGGCATTCACGTTGACATCAAAGTCGCCTTTACCGATGTCCTGGGCTGCCTGGGTCAGGCTTTCCAGCGGCCGGGTAAGTGCCTGCGCCATGAACAGGGTCACCAGCGTAGCGGCACCAAACAGCACCAGCGCAATTACCACCAGGCTGCCAAGCAGATTACGTGCAGTCAGATAGGCGGCGCTGCGCGGGATTTCTATACCGGCATTCATGCCGCCAAAACGGGCATGCGCAAACCCGCCAATATACTGCTCACCGTCGCGTTCGAAATCCAGGGTCGTACTAAGCGCATGTTCATAGGTGCCGAGTTCGACCGGGTCACCGACGGCTTCGCGCTTCAGGTTACGCAACACCCTGGCCTTGTCACTATGCGCGACAAAGTGACCATCACTGTCGGTAATCCAGGTCTCGAAGGCATCGGAGCGTCCGGCCAGCTCCATTAGCCGGTCGAGCCGCACAAAGCCGACAATGGCCGTACGCGGCGGCGTTGCTTCGCTCGTATCAGTCGACTGGCCTGACACATCGTAAGCAATCGCAATCGACATCATCGGCAGGGCGTTGTTGAACGTGACATTGCGTACATACACTTCCCCGGCTGCCAGCTGGTCGTACGGCGGCGGATTCTCTGCCTGCAGATTCAGCATCACCTGGGTGGCGATCGAGGCCTGCTGCAGCGTTGCCGCGTCATAAACCATAACCGGGTCAGCGTTCTCTCGGATGACACTCACTGCGACAAACTCGCTGAAGCTGCCGAACAGGCTCTGGATCAGATTCTGTTTCTGGCTGGCACCAAGCTCAGTATCAAACAATGTATTGGCAAAGATCGACAGATTTTCGGTGTAGCTTTGCACCATCACATTGGTTTCACGCGACATCTGAACTGCCATGATGGACGTGAGATCACGAATGTAGGTGGTCTTGTCCTCGTGAAACAGGTTTGCCATCGATGCGGTAATTAAAGCCACAACAAGCATGACAATCGCCAGCACGGCGAACAGCAGCTTGACCCGGATGGGGGTACCTCGGCGATTCATTTTCCGCCTCCGTTAATAAAGGTGGTGGTGTTAAACATTTGTGATTGGTACGTGACGTTTCCGGCGCTATCAACGGCCTCGACCACGATCAGGTTGGCGCCCAGGACTACCGGCACGTCGTGCCGGAAGCGACCGGAATTTGTTGCCACTTCCTCGCCCTGTACGTAGACACGTGCGGCGTCGGTGCTGCCGCTGAGCGTCACAAACTGCTGGCCGGCCTGGTGCACAAACGGCTGCAGAACAAGTTGTGGCGGCTGCTCGTCACGCACCAGTCTCAGCAGGTGGGGAGCGGAAGCCGGACCCTCCATGAAGCCATTCATCCCGCTGACCTGCCAGTAATAGGTGCCATGCTGCAGCCCGCCATAGGAGAACTTCAGTTCGCCCAGCCCCTGATCGACGACCAGGTCACTCATTTGTGGATCACGAGCAACTTTGAGCCTGTAAGCATCAACGTCGACTACCGCATTCCAGGCAAACACTATCTCCGGCGGTAGCGAGCGGTATTCATATGTGCTCCGGTTTCGCGGCCGGATGCCATCCGGCGTTCCGGGCAATTTGCCACGCTCGAGCACCTCGCCGTTGATGCTGATGGTGATGCCATGCTCGGCGTCGACAGTCTGGGTCTGGCCGGCTACCGTCACCACACTGCTTCCTGCCATAACAGACACTGAGGACGACAGGTCAGGATTGACGTTGATGTTGAAAGCGACTGCTGCATCATCATCGCCCGGGATAAAACGAGCCAGACCATTCGGCAGCGCTACCTCAAGATGTCGCGGATCGCTCGGCGATGACACAAACTGGGCGCCCAGGCTGCCCTCCATCATGACTATGGAATTGGTATGCCGTGGCGTGAACAGGTCGGTGACCCCACCCTGAAAGACAATGAGCGAATTGGCGCCGATCCTGACAACGCTTTCGTCGTCGAGCCTGACAGTGGCACTGGAATTGCGCTGGGTTTGCAACGAATCCTGCTCTGCCAGCGTGACTCCTTCCTGTGCCGGACGCCACGCCAGCTCATTGCGTCCTTTGAGTTTTACATCGCGGCGCACCGTCAGTATCTCCGCCACGGCTGCTGCGCCACCGGCATGCCCGTGCGAATAGCTCAGCTCGCGTCCACCTGCCGAATCGCGTGCGTCACTTGCCTGGCCGAGGCTCTGCTCATTGAGTGCAACGCCGGTCGGAAACAACACACGAATCAGGAAGTACATAAACACGCCGAACAACGCCAGCGCCGCCAGTGCGACCTTGACGTCGAGTGAGCGGCCGGCCAGTCGCGGTCGGGTTTGCTCTATATTCTGCTGCTCTTCGGGCATTTCCGTTTCCTAGTACTTGCCCTGCAATCGCAGGAACCAGCCATACTCCGAGTAGTCGTGATCAGAGAACTCGTCGTCGGTGAAATCTGTAAAATTGAAGCCCACGCCAAGCCGCAGGTGCTGAAAGTGATCCCACATCACCTCTGCCAGCCAGCCGCTGCGCGCGGTGCCTGTTTCATCCTGGTCAAGACGGCGGTATTCCACGCCTACAGCAAACTCGCGTAACAGGCTCACGTTGACGCGCTGTATCGAAAGCTGTGTCGTGGTGGTGAAAGCCTCGAGGCTGTTGTCGCCGGATTCCTTCACACGCATCGCCTGCTTGCCGACCCATTCCAGCCGTTTGCTGATGTCGTACGACCAGTCGGCGGAGAACACCTGGCTGTCGTACGGTGCCCGGCCGGCAGCGCGTTCGAGTGGTTCTTCTGACAACAACGTGATGCGCGCCAGCGCGTTGAAACGGTCAGTCTCCGCTGGCCGGTAGGCCAGCCCGATACTCTGCTCATGGAATGAAGCGCCGGAGTCTGTATTGGTTGCATCGGTGCGGCTGAGCCGGAACTTGCCCTGCAGCGTGAAACTGTCGTTCAGGCTCAACTCGGCGAAGGTATCGGTAATAAACTGGCTGCGCTCGGCCAGCCCGCGGTCGCGCCGCCATTCGTTGAGACTGCGCGCACGCAACACGCCATCGTTATCGTAATTTAGCCCTAGAGCAAAGGTATATCGGCCGCTGTTATCCGTGCTCATGTCGAGCTGGCTGTGTTCGCCGGCGACCAGCAGGTTGAAGCCTTCGCCGAAATACCAGCGCCGCCGCATACCTACCAGCGACTGCAATCGTGAACCCTCGCCCACCGAGCCCCACTGGTATTCGCTGTAGACGCGGCCGCTCTCGCCATACGGCGCCTCCGCGCCGAACACGGTGGCATTTTCACTGCGACCACCTTCAAACGTGCGTCGCCGTGTCGCGTATATCTGTTTGCCGTCCAGGTTGGCACGCGCACCGAATTCGCTGGCGTGGCCACGCGTGCCGATGCTGGCGCGCCCGAGCAGCGTGATCGACTCACCGATACGGTAATCCAGTCCGGCTGTGGTCTGCTGGTTCTCCTCACCGCGCAGCGCCTGCTGGTATTCCAGCGTCGTAGACAGCTTGCCGGTCCAGGCCATCTTCGCCTGTCCGGCGACCGCAGTTTCCTGGCGCCGGCTCGTCGTATCACGCATGGTGCGATCCTGCAGCTCCAGCGTCAGCTTGAGCCGGTCTGAATAACGGTTCCACTGGACTGTGGTCTGGACGTCCGCATTGTCACCGACTATCTGGCGCTGGCGATCGTGCCGTGCGAGCAATGACGAGCGTTCCGTCATTTTCCAGGCAAAATGCAGACCCATTTTCTCGGTACCGTGCTCGGCGGCGTTGCCGGCCGAACGGAAACCATCATCAAGCCGCTTGAAGTAGGCGCCTGCCTGCATCTCGTCAGGTGCCTTGCCACGAATCGCGCCTATGTCCAGCTCTGTTGCAAGCTTCAGAGCCTTGCCCGAGTTATCGCTGTCCTGTGCTACTGCCGTGTAGTTGAGACCGCCATCGGTGCTGATAAAGTTGATCGAATCGTTGCCCGAACTGCCGGCGAGTTCGGCGACGATGCGGGCATGCTCGTTGAGGCGCAATTCGGCATCGACACCGGCCAGGCTGTACTCACTCGTCAGCTGCTTGTCGGTGACATAGCTGCCGCCCACCGTCAGGCCGTTGCCGATGCGTCGCTGCACACGGCCGCCGCTGATGGACTGACGCATGCCGTTGCTGCGGGTTTCGTAATCAACCTCGAGCGACATCGGGTTACCACCGAGCAGGTCCTGCGCAATGATGGTGGAATCGGTATCCATGCTCGACAGCGGCTGCCGGAACAGCAGTCTGCCCTCGGCGTACTTGATGCTGTAATCAACGTTGCGTGCCTGTGGGATACGCCGCAGCACCACGCCGGTATGCTGATCACGTACAACCAGCGTGACCTGCTCGCTACCCTCAATCACCTCGTCCTGGCTCAGGTAGTAAAGCGTGCCGCCGGTGGTCGCAATGACGTCATGCACCGGCTGCTGGCGCACTGATGAAGTGAATACCGTTGCCGTGGTTACCGGCTTGTCGCCATCGTCGGAGCGCCACTTGACGCGGGCACCGTCGAGCGTGCGGCGATAACCGGCCAGTTCTGTATCGCCCAGGTTTAACGCGTAAGCACCGATGCGTACGTCGAGCAGATCGCTCTCGACTGCCAGGTAGAACTTGCCTGTACGCTCGGTATCGTAGACGACCGTGCTCGAATCACCATAAACCGGGTAATGCTGGTCAGGGTCGATATTGGTCAGCAAGCGGCGGCTGTCGGTATCGTCGAGGTCAGCAAAGACGCCGCCAGCTTCATGCCGGCCGGAATCAAATGCCGAAGTCACGAGGTATTTACCCTTGACCCAGCCCTTGAGGTAGTAGCTGACGCGACCGTCGACCCGAATTTCGCTGCCCTCATTTGCTCCGGCCGCCCGCAGGTTGCCAGTGGTTTGCATCGATGCGATGCGGGCATCGGCAAAAGCCATCAGGAACATCGATTTGGCTCGATAATCGACCTCACGCTCGATACGACCCTGATAGCCCTCAGTATCCGTGACTTCCGCAACAATCCTGTTGCTGCCTTCTGTCAGCTCCATGGTGGCGGCGAAGTAACCCTCGTCGTCCACCGGTACAGGCGCATCGTTTATGACGACCCGGTTGCCCGGCTTTGTCAGGCCAGGAATGACCAGCTGCGAATGACGCAGCTCGAGGCCGGCCGGCGGCAACTGGAGCACCAGCTCGGGGATCGGCTCGATATACATTACGCGACCGTTGCTGTCGTGATCGAGTACCAGTGCCCGCAGGTTTACGATGCGGGCGACGCCATCGGCATTTCGCGCGATGACGCCAACCGCGTTCTCGCCGGGGGCGAAGCTCAGCGTGCCGCGGAAGCTTCCGTCTGCAGCGACGTTGAGCTGCCGGCCATTCATCTCGACGTGGTTACCCGGCTCAGTGCGACCTTGCAGCGTATGCTCGGCAGTTGCGCCATCCGGAACCCGGTTCTGCCCGACCGGGCTGGTGATTTCGAGTGTCGGTATTGCCACGCTGGTTGTGACTGAACGTGCATCGGCGGTGGTTATCGACACGTCAATACGATCCACAGCCGGGTCGTCAATCACGGTGCTGAAGCGACCGTCCCTGCCAACGGGCAGTGCCTCGTCGCCTATGATCACTTCCGGCTGGAGCCGCTGGCGCTGCGAGATCAGCGCGCGCTGCACATCAGCGAATTCGCCGCGTACCTCGACCCTGCGGTTGAGTTCCCGGCCACGGGCTGTTGTGTTGCTGGCGCGCGGGCGCGTTTCACCGAAGCCATACAGCATGAAGCGGTCGCGCGAGAGTTTCTCGATCTCGACCAGATGTTTCAGCGCGGCACGTGCACGCTGTTCAGACAGCTGCTGGTTGGACGCGGCGCTGCCGACAGAATCGGTGTGACCGGCGATAACAATTTTCTCGTCAGGTTTACTGCGAATAGTCTGCGCGGTCTCGTGCAGCAACTCTTTCGCTTCGCGCGTCAGCTCGTGCGAGCCTGACACGAAGGCACCACCGGATAGCTCCAGCTGGATCGTACTCTTGCGATTTACCCCGAACAGCCGACGCTCACCGGCACTGTCGCTGCCGTTAGCGTATTGCACTTCCAGCTGGTACTGGTACACGCCGCCACCGACGACCAGTTTGCCGTTGCGGCCGCGGCCGTCCCATGTCAGCTGTCGGGGTGGCGGCCCATCGCCGCTGCGGCTGAAGATCGCCCGGTCCTCGAAATCGAACACGCGCAGTCGCCAGCTGCGGGTATCTTCACTGACATTGAGAAAGCGGAACAACACAGGCTCACTGAGGGCACCATTTTCGATGCGCAACTCGTCGTCGAGGTCACGCATTGTCAGGCGCACATCGGTCAGGTTGAGGGCAATTGGCCTGCCATTTACTACTATGCTGGGCATGCGGGCGCTACCGGCAACACGCACTGGCGCGGCATCAGCTTCGCTGGCAATGAGCAGGCCGGGCTGGCCCTCGCGACCAATACGCTGCGCATCGTAGGAATAGCGCAGGCCGAAGTTGACCTTGCCCATGAGACCCGGCGTGACATTTACAACACTGGCACGATCAGTGGTCATTTCGACCGCCCGGTTGAGCTGGTCAGTGTTGATCTTCAGCATGCGATGACCGGGCGCGACCATCGGAAAGTGATAGCGACCGTAGGGATCTGTCAACGCATAAGTGCCATCATCGAGAACCACCATGGCACCCTCGATGCCCTGCTCACCCTTGTCCTGGCGACCATCGCCATTGGTATCGTTAAATACCTTGCCAATGATCGTGCCAAGGTCGAACAGTGGATCAAGCGTAATTGCGATGCTGGCCTCTGTCTGCTCAGCAATCAGGCAGGTATCACACACGTCGACGGCATGTACGTAGTTACTGTAATCAGAAGGCCGGGCGCCGGCGCCAACAATCATCTGGTAGCTCAGTACGCGGTAACCGGGTTCCTGCGGATCAGCGCTGCCGCTGCCGTTACTGTCGACCAGGCCGGCAACGTCGCCTATAGCAAACACAAGTAGGTCATTTGCGGACGGATCTGGCAGCACAAGGCCATCGAGTCGTGCGCTGCCGGCACGATAACGCAGCACCGGTGACGGGGAGTCGATCAGCCGCACCTGCTCAACCAGGTCCGGCGTACGGTTGCGGATCTCGACCTTGTAGGTCAAAACATCGCCAACCTGGGCAGTTTCGCGGTCAATACTCTTGGCCAGGTCGAGCACCAGGCCCTGAGTGAAAGTGACCAGCGGCTGGTCGGGCAGCACATACCCGCTGGCGACATCCGTCGCGATGATGGTTGCCGGGCCTGCAGCATTTGAGCTGATCGTGGCAACAAACTCACCGTTGGCATCGGTGATACCGCTGACCGGACTGATTGTATCGAGCGCACCGCGGTCGGTGGCCAGGCTTACAGTGCGACCTGCCAGCGCCATGCCAGCGGCGTCGCGCAGGCGCACGGTAATGGTGCCGGTTGCAACACCGTCGGCAATGATAAAGTCCGGCTCGGCCAGCACTTCGGAATTAGCGCCGTCGACAACTGGTGCAACGATGTTGACTGTCAGGCTGTCGCCATCAGCAGGGTCACCGTCGGCATCGCCGGCGATTGCTGTCTGGCTGACACCCGTGGCTGTATCAACTGCCCGGGCAATAAACGCTGCGCTGCCGGGAGCCGCCGGCGTGAGCGCGCGGAAACCCGCTCGAACTATAGTAGTCGCCGCATCGAGCGTGACGGCCAATGAAATATTGAAAGTTGTACCGCTGACTGTCGCGCAGTAGTCGGTCGAACCGACTGCCGGGCAGCCTGGGGTAAAGCCGACGCCATTGACCGTGAGGGCGTCGAACATGAGATTCGTGTAGCCGGCCGGTGCCGTGATATCGACAGCATCAAAGCCGGTGTTGGTTGGCAATATGCTGGCCAGCAGGTCCAGCTCGAAAGCCGATTCATTCGCGGTGACACCAGTAAGCGGCGTGACCTCTGCGATAACGCTGTCAGCTACGCCTGCCACGCGGGTCAAGGTCACTGTGGCCTGGCCCAGGTTGAGCGTCGCGCCATCGAGGTTGGCAGTGGCGGTATTCTCGATCGCGTGCGCGGGTGCACCAGCAGCAATGATTGCCATCACGTACAGCGGCCGCCATATCTGGCGCCGCGCGTAGCGATAGGTTCGTTTCATCCACATCATGGCTAATTCACCGTGACACGGAAGCGAACCGCCAGGATCGTGTTGGCGGGAATGGAAACGGGGGCATTCATCTGCCCGGTGACTGCGCCGACGGTAAGCGATTCGGCCTGTGGCGGCCCACCGCTGTCGGTGATAGAGGCTATGTCATCCGGGGCGCCGACAGCATCGGTCAACGACGACCACGTGCCGGACCAGATCGTAGCGTCATCTGATCCACTGGCCACTGTGGCGGTTTCGATACTGTCGGGAACGTAGGTGAACTCCGACTCGTTGAGTATGTCGCTGATGCGGATACCCGCAGCCGGGAAGCTGGTGACATTGTCGATAAGCAGCACAAACCAGATCGGCTGCCCGGGTGAAACATCCGCTCCGGCCGCAAGCACATTGCCTGCAGCGTCGCGCGCCTGTTTGACCAGGGACAATTGAACTGAGTTGAGCTCTATAGCCGCTTCGCCGCTGCCGTCGCCACCCTCAAGGGTGCCGTTGGCAATACTGCCGAACGCGCGATTTGTCGCAGCGTTGGCATTGGGCGGGCCGAGCGCCATCGTCCAGCCCAGCAGGGCTGACATCAATAGCAGCGCGGTACGGCGTACACGCTCGCTCATGCTGTAACCAGTAGTCACCAGTGTTGACTTCACACTGCTACCACTCGACGGCAGCAGAACTGCCGGCAAACACGCTGCAGGGTGCGTCGCAACCAGCGACGCACCCGCGGCGTAAACGGTAGATCAGTGATTCATCGACGCTTTACTGCATGCGTACGCTGAATACGAGCGCCAGAACCGAGTCGGCCGCCGCATTCATCTGTGCGTTGGCTACGTTCTGGTTACCCGCATCGACGGTAACACCGGCAATACTTGCAACATCAGCATCGACTGCATCTGAAAGCGCAGCGCTGCCATCGGCTGCGGCAAAGATCGTGGCCTCTTCAGCAGGCGTACAGGCAACGGCCGCACACTTGGCTACTGAATTGTCGACCTTGATCGTACCGGCCTGGTACAGGAACAGCGGATCGAGCACGTCGCGCATACTCACGTCACTGATCTGGATCGAACTGGTGTTGTTCACGTAAATCATGAACTTCACCACCGTACCGGTTGGCAGCGTCGAACCCGTGGTTATCGGCGTACCGTCAGCGAGAAATGCGCGCTTGACCAAAGTCAGCGCCGCACCGGTGCTCAACAGGTTGAACACGTTCGAATCCACCAGCGCTGCGCCATCTCCGGCGACATCACCAGTACCCTGGTTGGGCGCGGCGAGTGCCGCACCTGAAACAAACAGGGCGCTAAGCCCCGTGACAATCAGGCCTTGAAAAAACCCGCGTAACTTACTCTTCCAAAGTCTCATCACTGATCTCCTTTGTAGTGAAAATTGAGCATCGCGCGACTGCGCCTGCTCTCTACCGTTGTGCCTGCCGGCACTGCTCGCGAAGCAATACACGCAACAACATCGGCGATCCCGGCTGGGCCGATACCACTGAAGTCATGTCGCACATCTCGCATCACAAAACTCCCGGGTGCATGGCAGCGCATGCGATCGCCTGAGCAGCGCTCGCACACGCAGAGGCGGGCACCGGGTACCGCCCAGGCCGCATCCATGCACCTATTTATGCAAAAAGCATTCTGACCGGGTGGTGCGCGAGGCGCCGGTACGGTTTCACAAAACGCTGTGGCAGCTGCGTCGTTTGAAATCCAATTGCCGATCAGGTGGGGATAATGTGAAGTCGGTCACAAAACGGGGGTGGCGATAAGCGTGATGTTAAATGGCGGGACACGGGCAAAAAAAAAGCCCGCGCAATGCGCGGGCCGTGACTTGGGGGAAAAATCTTATTGTGATTATTGACGTCTACGGGACGTGCCGATGGCGGCCAGCCCCAAACCTATCAGCAGCAAAATGCCTGGTTCATTCACTGTAAGCACCCGGCTGTCTTGCGGCTGGCGCATCTGGGTGGCGGCATCCACCTGCCAGTTGATGGTCATACTTTCATCGCTGCCTGAAATGAGCGCGTCGAACGCGAGTTCGACCATCGAATCGCCTGCTGGCAGCGCTGCCGTGTACTCCTGCCAGGTGTTGGTAATCGACAACCCGCTGAGGATTGCACCGCCGTCAGCCGACACATCGAGACAATCGCCAATGACGTTTCGTCCGCAGTAGTCGATGGTACCGCCACCCAGTGCCAGGATAGACAGGCTCAGGTCAGCATAACCTGACGCATCGATCTGGAAGATTCGTGAGCTGTTTTCACGATCCAGGTAGGCAGAGCCTGCGTCAATTGCAACCGCATGGGACCCGACTGGAATCAGGATCGCCAGAAAACTCGCCAACAAAGTAATTTTTTTCATGTCTTGCTGTCCTTCCGGAATTTACAGAACGCCTGATGCTATTTTGCATTTTGACGCGTACTTCAAGCTTGTGCTGAGTTAGTTGCAAAAACCGGACCAAGGTTCGTATCGGACTGCAAAATAGGCTGGAATTGACCATAAGGGATACGAAAGTGTGACCTGCATCACAATTTTTACCCTGATTGTTTAGCTTATCCGACGACATTTACAGTTGTTAATAACAGTCGAATCGTCAAGGATCTATAACTTGTAAAGTATGTCGACACGAAAACAGCGACGACTTAACAATAGCTGACAACCGTTGTAGCCAGATGTGTGACGGCCACACGCCACCGGCAACGACCACACGGGTACCTTTCCATCCAGGCTTACGTTTGGACTCTTTTGTGATGTACCGGGTACTGGTCGTTGACGACAATGTTGATATGCAGACCATGCTGTCGCGGATTCTCACGGACATGGGTTTTGTCGTCGATACCGCTGACAGCGCCAATGCCGCCTTAGGTCAGCTGGCAAAGCAGCGGCCGGATCTCGTAATTACCGATATCCGGATGGACGGTATGGACGGTCTCAGCCTGGTTGGCCTGATCAGCGAGCGCGACCCGGATATCCCAACGGTCGTCATGACGGGCTATGCCTCGATGGAAACCGCCATCGCCGCCATTCGGACTGGCGCATGCGATTACCTGGTCAAGCCCTTTGAGTCGTTTGATTACGTGCGCGACACCGTTAACCGCGCGCTGCAAACCACCCGGGCCGCGAGAGAGCGAGACGAACTCATCGAAAACCTGAAGAAGCAGAATGAAGAGCTGCATGACCTCGCAATTCGCGATGGTCTGACGGGTTTGTATAACCAGCGCCATATTTCAGAGCTATTGGCTGCGGAGTTTGAACGCGCCGTCCGCTACCACCGGGAGCTCTCGGTACTTTTTATCGATGTCGACCACTTCAAGGACTATAACGACCGCAACGGGCATCCGCGCGGCGATGAGGCTCTGCGGGCCATCGCCGGAATCCTGCAGGAAAATACACGCAAGAGCGACGCTGTTGCGCGCTGGGGCGGCGAGGAATTTCTGGTGCTTGCGCCGGAGACCTCGCCTGAAGCGGCTGCCAACCTGGCGGAGAAGCTGCGTGCCAGCGTCGCGCAACATGCCTTTCCTGGCCGTGAATCACAGCCTGCCGGCTGCGTTTCCATCAGCGTCGGTATCGCCAATCTGAGTGGCGGCGATTCGTTCGAAAAACTGATTGCTCGTGCGGATGAGGCGCTGTATGCCGCCAAGTCCGCCGGTCGAAACACGGTGAAAAACGCCGCCTGACAGGCTTTTGCGCCGCTTCCGGCTGCTAGGCACAAGTACTGATTTACACTTGCTGTGACGACACGCATCAATAGTGTCGAGGTTGCCGCAGGAGTGCATCATGGCCGCAACGACGCCCGAACATACTGTTCGTCTCGATGTCGACGATCCTATCTGGGAGCGTTTCTTTACAGTAGCCCCTCTGGTGCTGGTGGGCACAGTTGATAGCGACGGTGAACCAGACCTGGCGCCGAAGCATATGGTCACGCCACTGGGGTGGGATAACTACTTCGGTTTTGTGTGTACACCGGAGCACACGACCTGGCGAAATATTGAAACAACAGAACGCTTCGCCATAAGTTACCCGCGTCCCGATCAACTCCTCTTTACCAGCCTGGCAGCTTCGCCACGCTGTAATGACAACAGCAAGCCCGTGCTATCAGCACTGGATACTTTTACCGCTCCTGACAGCGGAATGCCCTGCCTGTCAAATTCCTATTTGTGGCTGGAATGCTCGCTGCAGCAAATTGTTCCCGGGTTTGGCGAAAACGGACTGATTACGGGAAAAATCATCGCGGCTCATGCGGCCGAAAATGCCATGCTGCACTCAGATATGAGCACTAACGCGCAGCTGGCCGAAGCGCCGCTGTTTGCCTACGTGCACCCCGGTCGTTTCGCTGTTATTGATTCGACGTTTTCATTTCCATTCCCGGCCGGCATGAAGAAATGAGCGCTGAGAACGGTCCGGCGCTGCTCTCACACCTGCGTGAACAAAAGCCACGCATGATCGAGTTCCTGCACGACCTGACCGTAACAGAGTCCCCGTCATCGTCGCAGGATGCACTGCGGCTGGCCAGCGGCGTGCTGGCCAACCGTTTCGAGCAGCTCGGTTACCACACTTTGCGCGCAGCCTCGCTGCATTTGTATGCACGGCCACGCACCCGCCAACGCGAGCGGCCCGTGCAATTGCTTATCGGCCACTACGATACTGTGTGGCCACTCGGTACGCTGCACGAGATGCCCTTCTCGGTTGACGGCAGCATCGTACGCGGTCCGGGCGTATTCGACATGAAGGGCGGGTTGACGCAAATCTTTTTTGCGCTGGAAGCGCTGCAGACGCTGCAGCTCGAACCATCATTGACGCCAGTGATCTTCGTCAATGCCGACGAAGAAATTGGCAGCCGTACCTCGACACGCTACATCACCAAGCTGGCAAAACTGGCGCAGCGGGCGTACGTGCTGGAACCGTCGCTCGGTCCGGAAGGCAAGCTCAAAACCCGACGCAAGGGTATCGGCCGTTACACGATAACGGTATTCGGCAAAGCGGCACACGCTGGCCTGGACCCGACCGGTGGCGCCAGCGCGATTCTCGAGCTGTCGCACCAGATCCAGTCGCTGTTTGCATTAAACGACCTCGAGCGCGGAATCACTGTCAACGTCGGTACCGTTGACGGCGGAGTGCAGCCCAATGTCATCGCACCACACAGCGAAGCAGTGGTTGATGTGCGCGTTGCGACAGCCGAGGATGCTGAATACGTCGATAATGCGATCCGCAATCTCAAGCCGGCAACGGATGGCGTACGGGTTCATGCCGAAGGCGGTATCGGCCGCCCGGCTCTCGAGCAGACGCCCCGTAATCATGCTCTGCTGCAAATGGCGCGCCAGCTCGGCGCCGGCATCGGTCTCGACATCGAAGAGGGTATGGCCGGGGGCGGCTCGGATGGCAATACAACGAGCCTGTACACCGCCACGCTGGATGGGCTGGGCCCGGTCGGTGACGGCGCGCATGCCCGGCACGAATTTCTCGACATTGACAAGACGATCGAGCGTGCCGCACTGCTGGCATTGCTGATCCAGGCCGGGCCCGAACTGCAAGAGGTGTGACCATGGAGCCACGCTACATCACAACCTCCCTCACCCGCATCGCAGACCTGGAGCAGGTGCCATTCACTGTCGAACCCTGCCCGCGTGAGCAATGGAGCGAAGGCGACTACACCGCCGTCAGGGTTAGCGGCGCCCCCACTGACCTGTATCGCCTTGAAACCTGCTCGGGCCGTCGCGTTGACGTGATGCCTGGCGACTACGCCATCAGCGCATTGGGCACCCGCGCCGCGACGCTGGAAGGCGCCGGGACCTGGCGCGAGGTCGGCAAAGATAACGTGATGCACTCGCTCACCGGCGCCGGGCTGCTTGGAAAGATGACATCGGCATCGCGCATGCTGCCAAGGTTCATGACGGTCGACTATATCGGCCATATCGTACGCAATGGCGCACGATTGAATATGAAGGACTTTGTCAGCCCGGTCGAGGATGCCGTGCTGGCAGTTCCGGTAATCCTGCTGGTCGGCACATCGATGTCAGCCGGCAAGACATCTACCGGCCGTCTCATTATTCACGAGCTGAAACGCTGCGGCCTGCGCGTTGGCGGTGCAAAGTTTACCGGTGCCGCGCGCTATCACGACATCCTGTCGTTTGCCGACGCCGGTGCCGACCATATTCTCGACTTTGTCGATGTCGGCCTGCCGTCGACCGTCGTAAGTCCGAATGACTTCCGTCATTCGATGCAACAGATGATCGCGCGCGTGGCGGCGCTGGATATTGATGTGCTGGTTGCCGAGGCCGGCGCCTCACCGCTGGAACCCTACAACGGGGCTGTTGCAGTGGAAATGCTGCTTCCCTGCGTGAAGTTCACGGTGCTGTGTGCGTTTGATCCCTACTCGGTGGTTGGCGTGATGAAGGCTTTTGGCCTGCAGCCCGACCTCGTTGCCGGCCCGGCTGCTGCGACTGCGGCAGCGGTCGACCTGGTCAGCGCGCTGACCGGACTGCCTGCGCTGGACAACCTTGACCCCGACGCCGGTGAACCGATGCAGCAGCACCTGCGCAAGGCGATACCGGAGTTGTTCAGCCGCTGATGCCGGCCAGCAGCTCGTCGAGCCTGGCATTGACCTCGCTGACGGTGATCAGATCCATCGCTTCCGGGTTACGCACCCTTGTGCCCCAGCGCAGGTCCTCTACCTTTTTGCCGAACTCTGCCGCGACTGCCTGCGGGTACTTGTCTACTACCCACTGGCGGCTGAGGTAAGGGCCGGTGCGGCCGGGATTCGAGGTTGCGTACAGACCAATAACCGGAGTCCCGGCAGCAGTCGCCATATGCGCAGGACCTGAATCCGGGCACAACACAGCCTGCGCCCGCTCCAGCAATGCCAGCAGCTGCTTCAACGACGTCTTGCCCACGAGGTTCGAGATGTTTGCAGGATCAGCTGCGCACATCTGCCTGCCGTAGTCATGTTCCAGTTCGGTGTTGCCGCCGCTGACCGCCACCTGCATGCCATAACGACCGATCGCATGCCGGGCGACTTCGATGTACCGGTCAACATGCCAGTTGCGAAAGTTGCGTAGCCGCTGGCTGCTGCAGGGACTGATCACCAGCAACGGGCGATCGTTATCGACCATTGCCGCCATTGCTGCCCGGTCTGCCGTGCTGACAGGTATTTCCCAGCGCAGATCCCGATCAGTTATTCCCAGATGCTCGGCAAACCCGAACAGGCCATCGAGCACGTGCTGGCGGGGACGTTGTGCAATCCGTTCATTGGTGAAAATCCACTGACGGTCACGGGCGCGGGAGCGGTCAAAACCCAGCCGGCGCGGCGACTTCACCAGCAGGCTGACCAGGTTGGCACGCATGGAGGCATGCATGTGCAGCAGCAGATCGAAGCGCCGCCCCTGCAGCTTGCGTCGTAGCGCCGCGTAACCGCGCCAACCGGCGCCCTTGTCCAGCACTACAAACTCGATACCCGGTATATCCCCCACCAGCGAGGCTTCGACTTTGCCCACAATCCAGGTCAGCCTGGCCTGCGGCCAGGCTCGACGCAGCGTGTTGACCACCGGCACCACGTGGCAACAGTCGCCGATGGCTGACAGCCGGAGGATGCATATTTCTTTTGGTACGGTGGCTGCCATAGGAACCCCTGCGTCCGGTAGCCTACGTGCACCGGGCCGCTGACGCCACACCGGCTGATGTGAAAACCAACCGTGGTGGGCTATTCTAGCCGGATGTCACATCGCACCGAACACCTGCCGGAGGTATCCGGACTGCGCCACGTCGTGCGCGAAATGCGTCACAAGGAATCAGCGCGTCAGATACTGGGCTTCGTATTTGTCCTGCTTGTAACGGCGCTGGGAACACCACAACTGCCGCTGGCCTACGCCGGGATACCCCTGATCCTCGCCGGGGTGGTCGTTCGTATGTGGGCGTCCGGTCACATCATGAAAAACAGCGTGCTGGCCACCAATGGCCCGTATTCGCTGGTACGTCACCCACTTTACACCGGCAATATCCTGCTGCTCGTCGGTTTTGCAATTGTCGCCTCACAACTCTGGGGTTACCTGCTGCTGGCAGCTTTCCTGCTGTTCTATTACCCGACCGCAATCCGCTACGAAGACTACAAGCTCGAGCAGCTGTTTGCCGATCAATGGCGTGCGTGGTCTGCCAATACTCCTGCACTGCTGCCGCGCCGGTTGTGGTCTAAAGACATCACGAATGCCGAATGGTCGCTGATAAATTCGATGGATCGCAACAAGGAACCGGTTATCGCCATCGTTTTGCTGACCTGTCTCGTCGTTCTGTTCCTGAAATAAGACGTGTCGCTATCGCAGGAAGTTTCCCGGCTGACTTCGACGCAGATCGAAGAGCTGATTGCACAATCAGCCGACATTGACCAGCCCGAATCCGGCTACCAGGGCTCGGTCTGCATTGTGCATGTCGCCGGTCAACCACTGGTTGTTAAATCGACCGCCGGCCAGGGCGCGCTGTCGCGACTGCGCCGTCATATGCTGGGTAATGAGTTCAGGGTTTACCAGAAGCTGGCCGGTGTTCCAGGCATTCCGCAGTGCCATGGACTGGTGGACGGACAATATCTGCTGTTGCAACACATCGAAGGCACAGCTTTTCGTGAAATTGAATTCACCACGGACGATGACGTGCATGACAAGCTGCTGCGCCTGATCGAGAACCTGCACAGCAACCACGTGGCACATGCCGACCTGAAGCGTCGCGACAACCTGATTCTGCGGCGCGACGGGGAGCCCTACCTGGTCGATTTTGGCACCGCTATCGTCCGCAAGCCCGGTTTTCGCCCGGTCAATCACCTGCTGTTCCGCATTGCCCGCCAGCTTGATTATCACGGCTGGTACAAGAACAAGTACCGCGACCGCGATGCGCCACGCGACCCGGCGGATGCGCAGTACTACAAGCCGATGCGAACCGAGCGCGCCGCGCGCTGGGTGCGGCGGGTATTCCGGCGACCGCTCGAGGCATTACGAGAGCGGCTGGCGCCCCGCTGATCAGGCCAGCCGGTCGCGGGTCCAAAGGTACTGCGACGGATCGCGCCGAATGTACTCTTCCAGCAGGTCATTGATGCGTTTCTGGTCGGCCACCCGGTCGCCCGAAGGGATGCCCTCCATCGCCGGCAGTATCTCTATCTTGTAACGGCCGCCGGGCAGCCGCTGTGGTATGTAGGGAACTATCCTGGCACCGGTCATCGCCGACAGGTCAATTGCACCACTGTGAAACAGCGTCGGCACGCCAAAAAACGGCAGCTCGATACAGCGTTTACCGCGCCGGACTATAAGGTCGCCGGCGAAGAAAACCACTTCTTTCTGCCGCAGCCGGCGCGCCACCCGGCGCAGGTCCTGCCTGTCGATGAGCTCTTTCACCACCCGACTGCGTGAACGCCGCGTAAACTCGTCGGCCAGAGGGTTCTTCCGGTAAGGACGATAAACGACAATCAGGTCCGGAAACTGATGACACATTACGAAGCCGCATGACTCAACCGTGGTGAAGTGAAAGCTCAGTAGCAGTACGCCGTGCCCCTGCGCCCGGGCTGCGGCGATGTGCTCGAGCCCGGTTATGCTGTAACGGCGCAGCAACTTCTCATGCGGCGTCCACCAGGTGTACGGCACCTCGGTTATGGTCATACCCAGCGACATGAAGCTGCGCTTTTCCAGCTCACAACGCTGCGCTTCCGACAGATCCGAAAAATACGCATCGATGTTTCGCCGCACGATGCGGCGTGGTTTTGCGGCAAAACGCCAGGTCAACCAGCCCATCACACGCCCAACCCACATCTGCACAGCAAAAGGCAGGATTAACAGGGACCGCAGGAATGCGAGCCCGGCAAGTGTCAACCAGAAACGAAGGCCGGAACTGCGCGCATAACCGCGCCAGCGCTTCAGCCGCTGACGCAGCGTGTCGTCCATTGATTCAGAGTTGTCAGTCTGGCTCGACAAACTGTGCTCCTTCAGCGTGTATGAGGGCAGATCGCCAATGCAACCGAGGCACAAATCAATACAGGCTGCACTGCTGCAATCCGCCGATGGTTTGTCGCAGGTCGGTTGCAAGATTCAACTGCAGATCCTGCGGATGAATGGACACGCGCAGCCTTCCCCTCGCTGCCAGCAGACGATTGCACGTGTTGGACAGCCGGACGAAGGCGGCACGAAAAGCGGTATCCGCCTCGTACCCGAGCAGCGGCACACGGTCGAAGTGACCGGTCTGGCTATCGTAAATGCCGCTGAGCGTTTCGTAGCGGGCAAATGGCAGTTTGTTCAGGTAACGCCGCGAAATCCCACCCATCGCCCAGGCCGGCGGTACGTAGAGTTGCGGTGGCTCGAGATTAGCTTCTGCGAACCAGTCAAAACAGCGACTGATCAGCGCAGCAATTCCGGATTCATCCAGTGCAAGGTGCTCAGCGACACCGCGGGAAAAAAACGCGCGGTGCAGCCGGTCATAAATACCGCGCGGCGGCCCGGCACGATGCGCCCAGCCGTGACCGGCCAGCTGGTCACCACGCGCCTGCCGCGATCGCAGCCACTCGACTTGCTGGTCTGACCAGCTTGCGCCTGGCACAACGAGGTAAGTAAGCGGGGCGATATCTTCATCGTCAAGCCAGTCCGCTATGTCACGTACCGCATGCATGGTTTGCGGCATGACGTCATGCACCGAGACCAGCGCGACCGGCTCAGCCATGTTCCACGGTCCGGCCGGCAGCGGGCATCAGCACTTTTATCCAGTGATTGACAGTCCATTCATTCAGCGCCAGCGCGGCCTGCCGACCCAGTTCGGCTTTTTGTCGCCGCAGCGCGGGATCCAGGCTGGCAACACGCGCAATAGCGGCATGCAGCTCCTCATCGGCACCAATGCGGAACAGACCAGGACTCAGCTGCGGCCACTGGGTAATGCCGCAGTCCGCTGAAACCAGCACGGTGCGGCCGCGGGTCATGGCCTCAAGTGCAATCGTGCCGAAGGACTCGACCTGCGACGGCAGCACCAGCATATCGCCATCATCGATCACTTGCGGCATCTGCTCACGTGCTACCCAGCCCGCATACGTCAGGTTTTCCATACGGCCGGCTGCCGCTGCAACCAGTTCATGCTGTGGTCCGTCGCCGACTATCCTGAAACATATTTGCGGCAGCGCTGCGGCAGCGGCAATCACGTGCTCAATGTTCTTCTCCGCCGCGAGCCGCCCGGCAAAAACTACCGTCTGCAGCTTTTCCCGCAACGGCGAAACCGGTCGTTGCACGAAAGGATGCGCAATGGTCGTGCCCATTAGCTCCGGGTCACGCGCACCGATGCGGCGCGCTATTTCTACCATTTCCCCGGAGTTGGCCAACACCTTGCCCGCATGCCTGAACATCATGCGATGCATACCCTCGAGGTAACGCCTGAACAGGCGTCCGGTATAGCGGGAATCTTTCCAATACAGGTCGGTGAGTTTCTCAAAATGCGTGTGGAAGCCAAACACAACGGGCAAATCGTGCTTTCGTGCCAGCCGCAAACCGATCAGTCCATACGGCGCCGGAGTGGACAACACGATCGCGTGCGGCTGCAACTCTGCAAAGCGCCGATAAATCTCACGCGGATTGGGGATACAGACTTTCTGCGTCGCATCACCAGGTAGCGGCAGGCGGATCGGGTCTCGCCAGCCATCCGGGGTGACTTGCGGGCAGAACAGCTCGACACGCTCAATCCTGTCGGCAAGATGATCGCAGAGATCCTTGTAATAGGTACCAACACCGTTACGGTCCGGCACCGCATCGGAGAAAAAAGCGGCACGCAGTGTCGCGCTGCTCTGCGGGCTGTTCATGAAAAAGTCTCGCTGTTGGCACGCTCGTAGTCGAGCCCTGCCGTGCTGTGTTCAAACCGTTCCCGCAGAGTTTTCGCATCGAGGCCAAATTCGCCCAGGTTGTAGCGATGTCCGCTTGTATACTGGCGTGCAGAACTACCCATTTGTTCAAGTTGGCCACGAAACTGATCGTTCAGTTCAATATCCAGACTGGTGTAGATGGCCTCCACGCTTGCCTCCAACTCTGTCTGGAACTGTCGCATCGTCACCCACTCGCGCTGCAGGTCGGGGACGGGCGCCCGGGCCAGGTTGCGATAGTAGTATTCCAGCAGGTTTATCATCCGGTCACGAAAGACCACATCGTAGGGATCGTTACCAAAAAATTCCATGCCTTCGCGCAGTGAACTGAGCTGCGACGCGACCACTTCCAGCGGATCGCGCAGGCAGCAGATGAAACGCGCATCGGGAAACTCGGAAGCCAGACTGCCGAGCAACGGTGGGAAAGAAGCATTTTTTGACAGGAACCTTTTTTCCGCTCCGTTGGCATACAGGTGCCGCTGGATGCAGCCACGATAAAATTGCATCAACTGCTGGCGTTGCTTGGGCGACATGCGCTCATCAAATTGCCCCATTTGCCAAAGCCAGGGTGCCGCAGGAAAAGGCACAACGAGAATAAAACAGCACAAGACCGGCATGAAGACGAAGTAATCTTCTTCTGCATCTGACAGCCCTGTTCCATGCACATCTTCCAGTACGGCAAACAGCTTCCGCTCAGCCCAGCCAAGCAACCGGCGCAGCGGACTGCCCACTGCACGATCCAGCCTGGCAGCACCCTGCACAATGCGGCGCTGGGTGATCGACGGCGCAAACAGGCACTCCCACGTTGTGAATGTGGTGAACTGCGTGTCACAGGCCAGCGTGCGGTGCACCAGCGTCGTGCCACTGCGCGGCACTCCGGTAACAAACACCGGGTCCCGAATGACCACGTCACGATAGCCGCGAAACAGAATCTCGTCGAGCAGGAAGCCGACCCAGTGCGTCAGCTGCAACAGGCCAAATAACGGCAGAAACAGCAGCATGACAAGAAAGCGCCGTACGCTACGGCCGGTACTGCGCTGGCCGGCGGGCCACAAACCCTGCACACACAGTTGTGTGAAACGCCACAGACTCTGCCCGAACAGCCGCAGCATCAGTGGTGCTCCCGGATAAAATTGCCGAGCAGCTCGAATTCTGTCTGGCGCCTGCTGCCGCTGCGCCATGCGAGGCCAATGTCGCGATAGACTGATTTGGCTGGTAGCGGAAGAGTCTTTACCCGTGTGCCGCGCAACAAGGCCGTTCCCATGGCCATTTGCGGCAGGTATGTAATACCCAGGTCACTGTCGACCATTTGTATCAGCGTGTTCAGGCTGGTTGCGGCAAACCGGCTGATTTTTTCGTTGTTGCGCAAGCGGCAGGCGGTCAATGCATGATCGCGCAGGCAATGACCATCTTCGAGCAGCAAGACGCTCTCGTCCGGCAGCCTGTTAAACGAGTAGTTTTCAGGGTCGACCAGCTTCGTGCCCTGGCGATATGCCAGCAGGAACGGATCCTGGAACAGCGACATAGTCTCGATACCGCGCAGATCGTACGGCAATGCAATCAGGATCAGGTCGAGCTCGCCATCCATCATGCGTTCGTAAACGCGCTGTGTCAGGTCTTCACGCAAGTACAGGTCGAGGTCCGGATAGCTGGCGCGCAGAGCCGGCAGCAGTGCCGGCAACAGGAACGGTGCGATTGTCGGTATAACGCCAAGTCGCAGCCGACCCGCCAGCGGTTCGCGTGCGCCGCCGGCGAAATCCACCAGCGTCTCGATTTCCTGCAGGCAGGCACGCGCCCGGGCCGCGATTTCCCTGCCGGTGGCGGTGATCGTGACTCGCTTGTTGGTTCTGTCGACCAGGTCGACGCCGAGCAGGTTCTCCAGCTCCTTTATCGCGACGCTGAAGGCTGACTGCGACACGAAGCTGGCCGCTGCGGCACGGGCAAAATGCTGGTGCTCAGCCAGCGCTATGAAGTAACGCAGCTGCTTGACGGTTGGGAGACGGTGAGGCGAGCGGCTCGGCACAGCCGGATTATATCGAAAATATCGATCGTTCTATCGATATTATTCTTTTTTCTGGATTATGAATTCTGCGGTGCCGACTCGAATTCCATCGCCGGATTCCACATCATCCACGCATTGCGGGTTTCCTTTGCCTCGTACATTGCCTTGTCGGCACGACCGAACATTGCCTCGACATTGTCCTTGCCACCCAGCCAGAAAGAAACACCGACGCTTACGGTAAACTCTATACGACTGTCCTTACCCTCATACGGGCGAGCCTCCATCTCGCCGCGCAGCTGTTCTGCCAGCTGGCGCAACTCATCGGGGCTGGTATCGACCTTCAGGATGGCAAACTCCTCGCCGCCATAACGACAGACGAAATCTTCTTCACTGCAAATACGCTGCATCAGGCCGCCGGCATGGCGCAGCACTTCGTCGCCCGTCCGGTGGCCGTACTCGTCGTTGATCTTTTTGAAGTGATCCAGATCGACCAGCACCAGTCCAAACATGCTGTCGCCGCGGCGCGATTCCATCTCCAGCTTGTCAGCGTGCTGCCAAAAACCGCGCTGGTTGATCAGGGCGGTGAGGTCATCGTGGAATGCAAGAAAGTGCAGTTCTTCGGTGGCGAGCTGGAGTGCCGCAGTGCGCTGCGTGACCCGCTCTTCGAGCTGCTGTGTCCGCCGGACCAGCGCAGCGACCCGCCAGCGCCAGATGCCGACGACGGCTGCAGCCAATATGGCCAGCACCAGCCCGATAACAGCGATGGTGAACCCGCTTAGTTCTGCCATGCGCGCCTCCCTGACACCGGATGATCGCACGGCGGGGGCTAAATCGCTAACCGCAAGTGCCTCGCGGGTGAATCTTCTGGTAGCGTGACGGTCTGATTGGCTTAAGGTACTGCAATCATGGCACATGCAACTTTTGGCGCCGGCTGCTTCTGGGGCGTGGAAGCTGCCTTTCGTGAACTGGACGTGATCGATGCAGCGGTCGGCTACATGGGTGGGTCAAGCGAAAATCCGACCTATCAGGAAGTGTGCGCGGACAAGACCGGGCACGTCGAGGTCGTGCAGGTCGAGTACGATCCGGCCACTGTAAGCTACGAAGACCTGCTGCAAAAATTCTGGTCGTGCCACAACCCGACCCAGCACAACCGGCAGGGCCCCGACTATGGCAGCCAGTATCGTTCGGTAATCTTTTACCACGACGATACACAGCGCACTGCTGCAGAAGAGTCACGACAGGCACTGGATCAATCCGGCCGCCTGCCACGCCCGGTCGTGACAAAAATCGAACCTGCGGCAGCCTTCTGGCGTGCCGAGGAATACCACCAGCGTTACCTGGAAAAGCGCGGCCAGGCACACTGTCGCATCTAAACGCGACTGAGTTTGTCGGCCAGCCGGGTCGGCTCCGGCAGTCGATAACGCGGGGCGCAGCGCAAAACCAGCCGGCGTGCCCGACGCAGGCTGATGCGATGACCCACCGAGACAAACAGCGGCCGTACCCGTTCGCGGGTGCGTAACACAGCGCCGATCCGCTGGCCCTTGTCGCACAAGGGAACCCAGCCGCCACGATGATCGGGAACAGCGGCGTGCTCGCCCACCAGCCGGCTTTTTGCTACGCCGATGCATGGCACATCCAGCAGGACACCAAGATGCGATGCCAGGCCAAAGCGGCGGGGATGGGCTATACCCTGCCCGTCACACATGATCACGTCAGGATCGGCGGAGACTTTCCTGAGTACTTCGAGCAGCGCCGGCAACTCGCGGAATGACAACAGCCCCGGCACATAGGGAAACCGCACCGGGGTACGCACGACATGTTGCTCGACAACCTCCAGCTGCGGTACTGATATAACAACAGCGGCGGCCTGCGCCAGGTTTTTTTCCGGAAATGCCAGGTCCAGACCTGCGACCAGCCGAATCCTGCCCCGACGATCGCTGCGCACTACTGCAGTATGCAGCCGCTGTTGTACGGCGAGCGCCTGCGCGGTGGTTACATCGAGACCGGCAAACGCTGCGGCGGGAATGCGCATCAATTGTCTGCGAGCAATGCCTCGAGCTCGTCAAGGACTGAAATTTCCGCCATCGGTCGCGGATGCTCGTCGGGCCAGCTGCGCGCAAAACGATTCATCCAGACCACCTGCATACCCGCAGAGCGTGCGCCCGATACGTCTTCGACCGGCGCGTCTCCTACATGCAGCACCTCTTCCGGCCTGACACCAGCTGCCCGGGCAGCCGCGTGAAAGATCTCTGCCTCCGGCTTGGCCACACCGACTTCTGATGCCCGCACGAGGTGGGCAAAATGTGACGCCAGCCCGATCCGCTCCAGATCCGCATTTCCGTTGGTCACAGCCAGCAGCGGAAACCTTCGTGCGAGCCGCTGCAAGGATGGCACGACGTCGTCGAAAATCTCCACTTCGTTACGCGCGGCAAAAAATTCCTGGTACGCCCGTTCGGCCAGAGCTTTCTCGTAGCCGGCCTCTTCCAGCATCATGCTTATGCCGGTCTTGCGCATAAAAGCAAAGTCATGGGTGCGCTCCGGATAACGTTGCACCACACGCCGGTGAATGGTGCCAAGATGCCCGTGTCCGTTTAGCGCGATACGCGGGCAGTTTTGCATCAACCACTCATGCAGGGCACGCTCGGCTTTTTCGATGACTGGCCGGATCGGCCACAACGTGTCATCAAGATCGATGGAAACAGCTTTGACGCGGGTCATGCCACCCAGTTTGCCCGCTTATGGCGATTTTGTCAGCGCAGGCTCAACAGGGCGGCGTCAATCGTCCGAGCCTCAAACTGCTCCGACCCGAGGCTTTTGCCGCCCGGTCCAAACACTTCCACCCGCCACCGCCCGAGCCGCTCGGGCGTGAGCGTGATACCGGAGTAAGCCGGCGAGTGCCAGCCGTGGCCTACACGCACCTTGTCCTCTTTCTGCAACTGGCCTTCAAACGACCAGCGATAGGTGACTGAATCGCCAGCCATGCCTCGTATGCGCACAAAGAAAAACACGCGCTTCGGGCCTTTATCGAGTTCGACAATCCAGCCCAGCTCATCAACCGGTTCGCCGTCGCGAACATCGCTGGTCAGCTGAGCCCAGGCCAGGGTGCCGGCCAGCTCTTCCTGCATTTGTCTCAGCGCCTGTTGTGATTCGCCGACTTTATCCACGTCGGCCGGGGTGGCTGCCAATGCCGCCGTCACAGCGACTGGCTCCGGGTGCGGCGGTGTCTCCACCGGCTGCCGTGTCTGCGTGACCGGCGGTGCTTCGACAGGTTCTGTTGCGGCGACAACCGGCGCGGCTGGCGGCAACTGTTTTACCACTGCAGCTGGGCGGGCAACCGGAGCAGCCGCCATCGTTGGCGCCTGACCCGGCGGCGCCGGCGCGAGAAACATCCACGCCACGGCGGCAACCGACAGGCCCGCTGTGAGCCCCGTCAGTGCGCCCGCAATGAAGCCCTGGCTCGGTTTCGGCAGTTTCAGCGAAACTTTGCGCGCCGAAGTATTGAGATTTACCGGGCTGTCTTCGGCAATTCTGATCTGGGTGCCGTCGAGTCCCTGCTCGGCAAGCTCGGCTTCGACGGCACGAGTGCGTCGTGCTGCATAAAGTGACTCCAGCGCAACCGGCAGCGGCATCTCCGGGTAAATCCCGAGCGTTTGGCGACGCATAAACTCATTGACCTGGTAAAGATAAATCCAGGTCTTCACCCCATTGGGAAACGTGGCGACATAAAAGTCATCACCCAGACGGGTGTCATAACGTTCATCGCGGGGTTTCAGGTTCGCAACGTATTCTTCGGCGAATTCGTGCATCGGACTGCCTGTAGGGAGATAACACCGAATTATCCCGACCTGTGGAGACGATGCAGTGATGGAACTCCCGTTTTAAAGCACAAACCGCACGCCTTGCTTAACGTAATCCTGCAACATGAATTCAACAAAAGTTAAGTTAAGTTAGTTTCGTGCCGCGACTGCAAAAACCCGCCGGGCCATCCGCGCTTCTCCTTCCGAGTGAGCCATATGGCTGCCCGTTGGCAGGAGGTCTGTTTCGCGTTTTCGGTGCACGCGCCTGTGGCGATCAGGAGGGCGGACTGAGCCTCGCGAGGAAGCGTGAACGCACTCTCCGCAAATGTCTGACAGATAGTTACCGCGGTAACATCCTGGAAACAGGCATGTGCGGCGCCCGGCACCTCTTCTCTTTTGATATTGCGGGCCTTGACGTGACTGAGTAGACGCGCTGGGAACACTTGTCGCCTCACGATACTATGATGATCTGGCCGGTGCTTCAGGGGCCCCTTAGTGAGACTGATTTCAGAGTTACGGCGCCGCAATGTACTGCGTATGGCGGCCCTCTATGTCCTGTCATCGTGGGCAGTGATGCAGGTAGCCGAAGTGCTGATCGGGCTGGGAAACCTCCCGCAGTGGCTGGGCGCTGCCACGCTGGCGGTACTGGCAATCGGTTTTCCGATCGCCCTGCTCTTTTCGTGGTTCTACGAAATCACACCAGAAGGCATTGCACTCGAGAAAGATGTGCCCGACGGTGACTCAATCACTCACGTCACCGGCCGGCGCCTGGATTTTATGGTCATCGCGGTGCTCATTGCGGTGCTGGTGTTGTTTGCCTATGACAAGTGGGGCCGCAGCGGCCCGCCGGAGCATTCAGTCGCGGTATTGCCGTTTGAGAACCTGAGCGCGGACAGCTCGCAGGACTACCTTTCGGACGGGCTGGCCGAGGAGTTGCTGAACCGGCTGGCACAGATTCCGGAGCTGAGAGTCACGTCTCGTACCTCAGCGTTCTCTTTCAAGGGACAATCGGTCGATCTGCGCACGGTCGCCGACCGCCTGCAGGTAGCCAATATACTCGAAGGATCGGTACGGTTAAGCACCGATAATGTGCGTGTCTCTGCGCAACTGATCGATGCGAAATCCGACTCCCAGAAATGGTCGCAAACCTACGACCGCAGGATGACTGACGTACTCGACATTCAGAGTGACATCGCGCAATCAGTTGCTGCGCAAATTGCACCGATGCTGTCCGAAGCCTCGCAGAAACGCGTTGCGACCTCACCGACGGAAAACGTCGAAGCCTTCGATTTTTATCTGCGTGGGCGCGAGTATCTGCGCCGACCCGCGGAGATCGCAACACTGGCCAGCGCCGCGCGGCTGTTTAACGCCGCAATTGAACTGGACCCGGGCTTTGCACAGGGACACGCAGGGCTGTGTGAAACACACCTGGAGAATTATATTTTTTCCAGGAACGCTGACTACTTTGAAAAAGCCCGCACGGCCTGTCTTCGCGCTCTGACATTGCAGCGAAATCAGTGGGACGTGTATCTTGCGCTGGGCAAGTTATATCGCAACAGTGGCCAGTTCAGCGAAGCGATCACCCAGCTCGACGAGGCCATTGCGCTTAACCCCAGGGCCGTGGACGCTTACCTGGTACTGGCTGACACCTATGCCGCACAGAACAAGCACCAGCAGGCCGAAGCAATGTATCGGCGCGCCGGGGAAATAGAGAGTGGTTACTGGGGCGTGCATCGGGCGTATGGAAACTTTCTTTATAGTCTTGGGCGCTATCCCGAAGCGATCGAACGACACCGCAAAGTAATACAGCTGGCGCCCGACAATGGCATCGGTTACGACAACCTGGGAAACACCTACCTGGCGATGGGCCAGTTCGAACAGGCCCTCGAGACATTTGATGCGTCACCATTGCCGTCGCGCTGGACCTACGGTAACCGCGGACTGGTGCACTACTTTCGCGGTGATTATCGCAGTGCTGCCGACGACCAGAAACGAGCGATTGCAATAGCCGGAGACGCTCACGATGCCTGGGGCAACCTGGCGGACGCTTACCGCTTTCAGCCCGGCGAGGAGCCAAATGCCCGGGGCGCTTATGAGCGAGCAATTGCGCTGGCCGAAAATGAAATCGATATCGACCCCAACAACTGGTACAGCCAGGGCCGTGTCGCGATGTATTACGCGTATACCGGTGCCCATGACAAGGCACGCGAGGCCATCGACCGCGCTCTGTCACTGACCGACGACGCATCCGCGCATTATTTCGCTGCCCGGGTCTGGCTTGAACTTGGCGATGACCCTGCCGCGGCTGCCGCTATAAAAAAAGTGATCGATGGCGGCTGGCCTGAAATTCTGCTGCTCGCAGACCCTGATGTGAAGACAGCGGATCTGCTATGAGTAGCAGCGGCAACCAGCCTGCAGCCAAAGGCCCCGGCTCTGATAAGCGTGGCGAACCAGCTTGTCATATCGCTGATCGTCATTACCCGGGTTGAGCGCGCTGCGAAATCCATACCACAGCTTGATCGGTCGCCAGCCGTCGACAATAGCGAACAGCGCCGCATGAGCTTTGTCTGCCTTACCAAGGCTGGCCTCCACAATGGCGGCTGAAATACCTGCTTCCTGATTACGCAAGGTGCGATATCGGCACGTTAGCCCGATGAGCAGCATATTAGCGACGAACAAGCAGCGCCCGTCCGGCCGCCTGCTTCATTCGCATTCGGGCTACTTCGCCAGGTAGCCGCGCCCGCGGCGCGGGTTGGTAACAATGCCGCCGGTGGTCTGGAACCGCACCGGAATTGACTGGGTGGAACCCCAGCTCGCAGCGCGATACACACCAAAGTGAAGGTGCGGCAGCGTTGTGTGCCCCGTATTACCGGACAGACCGATAAGCTGGCCGGCCTTGACCCGCTCGCCCGGCTCGACCAGTGCGCCATCTTTTTTCAGGTGGTAGTACTCACCGGTAGTGCTGTCATCGTGCAGAACCACGATGAAATTGGCGTATTTGCCGCAACCATCTTCCCAGCAGCCTATATCGTGCTCCTCCACTACGCGGGCCACTACACCACCGCGCGCTGCATGTACGGGCGAGCCCTCGGGCATGTTGAAATCGACGGTGTAATACTCGAGACCCGTGTGACTGAAGCGCGAACCATATCCCTGAAGAATGCCGAATCGTTTTCCATGCGGATAAGGCAACCTGTAGACCACGGAATCATCGTGAACCGCATCCTGGTCGCCAACTGTCCAGTCAAAATTGTAGCGATACCAGGTATCGCGGTGCGGCAGCACCTTCTGCATGCGCATCGCAACTACCGAATCGTTCGCCGGCACCGTCACCGTGACCGGGTTGGGACCATCGGCGCGCAGGTTTCTCGAGCGCACGCGGACGCTGACGGTGACCGGGTATTCGCGCAGGTTTTCGACCAGAAAATCGGCGCGGCCGTCGTCGTGATCGGTCGGGCGCAGGCAGACCCAGTCGAGCGAGCAATAATCCGCCAGCACCGTGGCCGGCAGCGCCAGAGCGATGAAAATTGCTGTTTTCAGTAGTATTCTTGCTGCCACGCTGGATTCGACTGCCGGTAGCCGCCTGCAGTTCCGCCAGGCTGCGACCTTTTCGCTACTTGCCGCATCAGTAAGATACACAGAAACGGGAGGCTCCAATGCACAGATTTTTTACACTCATGGCAACGCTGCTGATTGTCGCGGCTGCGTCAGCCGGCGACAAGCGGGTCGAGGCCTACAAATTCATGTTCGACGGCGCGAATGGCCCGGTCGAGGTGGAGCTGAACAGCGACACGATGGGCTTCGGGCTGCAAGAGCTGGCACCCGGCGATGTACGGACTACCGTCACTGAAGATGGCTCCAGTATTACGATCTCCAGGCTTGATGAAACTTTTTCGCTGGCCACGGACGGTGAAGTATTCGAAATTCCGGCACGCCATGGCCCGCCATCTGCCGGTCACCGTGAAATCATGATGATGCACCACGGCGACGGCAAGCATCCGGTGCTGGCACACCGCCGCGCTTCCCCTGACGGACTGATGATAGTCAGCTCCGAGCCGCTGGATGAAACTACTCGCGCGACGATACGCGATGCGCTCAGCGCGGCGGGAATCGTGCAGGACATCGATTTTGTTGCGCCGGGGCCGGCTGGCGAAAACGTAACCATCGACGAGGAAATCGATGCCGACGGCGCCCGCGTCATCATCAAGCGCGTCATCGAAGATTAGAAGAACCGGTTAGCGGCGCAGCGCCGCCTCGTACACACGTGCGTAGGCGGCCTGCATCGCAGCCTCAGTGTAATTATCTACAACGTGCTCGCGGTTCGCGGCACCCAGCCTCGCTCGCAGCGCACTGTCACCCACCAGCTTTTCCAGT
>JABDJB010000030.1 GCA_013003425.1 Gammaproteobacteria bacterium
GCGTCGAGAAGTGCGACGACATCGAGTTCGAAATCGGTTGGGAGCGACTGGAGCGACCGGAAGTCCTGGAGTTGATCCGCGAGCGTTGCCGCAAGATTGCGGCGGACCAGGGCAAGGCCTTTATGAAAAGCCTGTACGACAACCTGCCCACCATGATTTTCCTGTTTCTGCCGCTGATTGCCCTGGTGCAAAAGTTTCTCTATCTGGGCTCGGGGCGCTACTACGTCGAACACCTGCTGTTCTTCGTGCACTTCCATTCGTTCTTTTTCCTGACTCTGACCATGACCATCCTGCTCGCGCGGATTCCGGATTTGTTCCCGGGTCAGGGCGTGGTGACGGTCTTGTCGATTATCGCCCTGTCGATTTACATACCGGTGTACCTGTTCAAGGCGCTGCGCCGTGTCTACGGCCAGGGATTCCTATTCACGCTGATCAAGTACCTGTTGCTGATCACGGCCTACTTCTTTTGCCTGGCGATCACCATGATGCTCGGCCTGCTGTATACGGTCCTCACAGTCTGAGCTGCGCATCGATGGATTGCGCTCATATCTGAGTAGCGGCGGAATTCACCTGCGTTCAGATTTATTTGCGGGAACGCTCAGCGCGGCCAGCAAATAGACCTGGCTTCACTGAAAATGTTCCGACTGAGCAGGTTGAATCTCGGGGGCCAACACCTGTTTGCTAGAATAAGGCTGACCTGAATTGGAGACATTCGCATGCGGGGACTGGCTGTCATCGGGTTTTGCTGTGTTGGTATGGCGCTTGCCGGTGACCTGCCGCGCACCGCGGCGCCCGAGGGCGCTGCGGTGTATATCCTCCGCCCGGCCGATGGCGAAGTTGTAACGAGCCCGGTGCGGGTGGTGTTCGGGCTTCAGAAAATGGGCGTGGCACCGGCCGGCATCAACGCGAAGGGTACCGGTCATCACCATCTGCTGATTGATACGCCGTTACCGGATCTCGACAAGCCCATTCCCGCCGATGCAAAGCATCTGCATTTTGGCGGCGGTCAGACGGAAGCCGTCATCGAGTTGGAACCGGGCGAGCACACTCTGCAGTTGCTGCTGGGCGATGCAAACCATATCCCGCACCAGCCGCCTGTTATGTCAAATCCGATTACCATTGTCGTGACACCTTAAAAACGTTGTAAAACAATCAGCTGGAAATTTTTCGGGCGGATGCTGTCAACGCGGCATTCGCCTTTTGCGTTGTATGGGGCGAGTCGCCGGCAAAAAGCCGGTCTTTTCGAGGGGCAGACACTTTTTTGAACCCAGTAAAGGAGACCCCAATGAGTAGTTTGCGTAGCATTTTCTTTTTAGCGGTCCTGATGTCGCTGACAGCTTGCGGCAACCCGGTACAGACGGAAGTCGACAATCACGCAGACCTGGCCGGCTATCGCACCTTTGCCTGGCAGGAACCGGAACGCAGTGAGGTTGATAATCCGATCCTCGACAGCGACCTGATGGACAAGCGCATGCGCACCGCCATTGTGCGCAGCCTGGAAGACCAGGGTTACGAGTACGACGAGGAAAACCCGGATTTTTACGTCACCTACCACACCAGCACCCGGGAAAAGGTACGCTCGAGTGGCTTCGGCACCAGCGTCACTATGGCGCAGTATCACGTGCAGGATGACGGCTCGCTGCTGATCACCCCGATCACCCCGCGGCGCAGCTATCACTACAGCTCAACCACCGTGCGCGAGGCCCCGGCGCCGCGCTCCTACGACGAGGCCGTGGTGATTGTTGATATCATCGACCGCGAGTCCGAGACCCTGGTCTGGCGCGGTTGGGATGAGAAACGCCTCACCCGCAAGAGCTTTGACCGGGATTCGGTCCGGAAAACCGTAGAGGAGATACTCGCGGAGTTCCCGGTCGCCGGCTGAGCACCCCCGCTTGTTGCGCGGTCGCCCGGCCATTGCCGGGCTCCGGGTTCACACCAGCATGGTCGGGCGGCGGCGCATCATTCATGTCGATATGGACGCTTTCTACGCGTCCATCGAACAACGGGACGATCCTGATCTTCGGGGTCGTCCCGTTATCGTTGGCGGCGCCGGCAATCGCGGCGTGGTGGCCGCCGCCAGCTACGAGGTGCGCGAATTCGG
>JABDJB010000031.1 GCA_013003425.1 Gammaproteobacteria bacterium
ATCGCCCTGGACGGCCTGTACTACCGACGATAAAGATTAGTGGCTATTGTGACAAAGAATCTCGGTCTGACCCCTGTTAGCCGTCGTTGACCGTCACGATCCCTTCGGCGCAATCGGCAGCACCGGCCGGTACCTGGTAGGCGTAACCCCACGAGGCCATCGCGTTCAGCGCGGCAAGCTGGTAACACCCGTCGACGGCCGCAGGACCGGGTGCGTTCTCGCAACCCAGTTCCTCGCCCAGACCTCGCAGCCGGGCAAAACCCTGGGTGTCCTCAGAATCCTGGAAGTACAGGTTGCACGCCGTGCGCTCGTTGAGTGGTACGGCAAAAACAGCCGGCTCTTCAGTCGGTCCGGGCCTGTAGTCCCCGGCGCAGCTTCTGAACACACCGTTATTGTACCAACAGGTAAAAAACACCACCGAGCTGAAGAAGTTATCCAGCATTGAGCGGTAAGCCTTGATCGCCTGCGCCTGGACGATCGGGTCGCCGGCCCCGAAGATATCCGTTTGTGCGCTGTACACCTCGTGCAGGGCGACTGCGGTGTAATACTGGTTCTCGCCTATGGGCCTGCGCGCCAGCGCCGTGGCCCAGAAGTAAAACCGCGTTTTGGCGCCGGCAGGCCCGTCCGGGATGTTTCCGGCAAGCTCGAACTTGTTGAACGCCTCTTCGTTGTTCTCATCGAACTCGACGATTGCAACCTCCAGAAACGGATTTTCCGGGTCGTCCAGCACACAGGTTTCAGGGAAAATGCCGACGTCGGCGCAGTTCAGATTGAGCGCCACGTCCAGAGCATCATTGGACAGTGGAATCTCACTGATTACCGTTCCTTCGTCGCTGTCCGGTCCCTGGCAGCCACCTGTCATCAGCATCGCCGAGCCCAGCAGCATCGCAGCAACTGACCTGAACATAGTTGTTTTCACCGTCTTGTCATTTGAATTGCGCATGATTCTAGTCTCTCGCCATCGGCGGCGGTGTTCCGCCGAAGTTGTACAGGAAGTAGAAAAGTGTCTGCCAGGTGTGAGCGTTGGTACCATCACGGCCCTCGTCGAGACCCTGCGGTGAATTCTCATCGAAGGTGCGGAACAGCGTCTTCACGCCGACCTTGGTCGAAGTACCCTCGTTACGTTTCGAGTCCAGCAGTATCGAGTAGTCCAGTTTGTACTGCTCAGGATAGGTAATGTTGAACTGGCGATGGAAATCGTACGGGCCCCACGCGTTCTTTTTGAAATAGCCTTCAAAAATGTGCTTCTTACCCAGGATTGCCTTGCCACGTGCGATATAGAAACGCCGCGTACCGTCCTGCGGATTGTCCGGCATGGTGTTGTCGCCGGCGAACGGCGTGCCAGTCGACTGCTGGAAGCCGGCGTGCAGGTTGAGAATGTACTTGGCGTTGGTGCCGGCGTTGTACACCATCCGGCTCGACGCCTCGTAGACGTCCTCTTTTGGCAGCCCGACACCAAACGCGGCGTTGGCACCCGTCGGTTCGAAGAAAAACTGGTAGGAGTCCGTTGCGGTTGGATACTCGGTGTAGTTCAGGCCCAGATTGAAGGCAAACTTCGCATCCTCGCGGAAGTCGTTGTCCCACTGGTAAAAGGGCGTCGCACCGGTCGGGTCGTAAGTAATGAACAACTCCGCGGCACGCGTGTCGCGATTGCCCAGGATGGCGAACGGGTCGTCTTCGCGGTTACGCGGCGAAAGACCGGGAATGATGACGCCGGCGGAGGAATCGATCGACGACTCCAGGCCAGGATTCGGGTCGACCAGCGCGTCGCGGTACAGCACGCGCGGATAGATCCACAGGTTACCGATGGGCCACAACAGGCCTGCGGAGTATTCCCGCTGGGCACCAAGACCTGAATACGGCAGCCGCGTGCCGTGCTCACGCAGCCGCAGTCCGGCATCGGCCACCAGGCCCGCATGATTGGCAGTCAGGTAGCCCGCCGCATTTCCAACAGGAAACGACAGCTTGGCCCTGAAGCCGAGCGTGTCCTCCAGGTCGATTTCATCGCGAACGATGTCCCCGCTTACCAGCCTGGTGTAGCTGTCGTTTACTTTTTCCGTCGCGGCCATGATGCCGCCGAATTCCAGCTTGATCTTGCTGGTCAGCTGCGTCTCCGCTGACAGCGTCGTTGCACGTGACTGCCGTGCGGTTGCACCGGTCGCGCCGGTAGCCTCATCGCGCCGGGCGATATCCTCCGAGTGCATAAAGGTGTAGTCGAAGCGGCCGAACCTGTTGGTGTACTTGAGCATCACCTTCGGGTTGGCGCCCCAGTAGACTTCCGGGCCAAACACCACGTTCAGGCCCTTCATCCAGCCTTTCTTGCCGGCGATTTCGATGCCCTGTGGCGCTTTGGCGTTCCAGATATCCATGCCACCGAGGTCCGTGGCTTCCCACATCAGGCCAAAGAAGTCGCCCTTGTAGCCCCAGTGGTAACGCGGCACGTGGCTGAACAACTCAAGGTCGAACAGGTCAGCCTTGTAGGTGGCGCTGAAGTCATAGAACTCAATGCGCTCACGGTCATCCAGCTGATCGGTCGTGTCAAACTGGAACTCGGCATCTGCTGCCGGTTCGGTCTGGACGACCACCGGCAGCCCGCGCCGGCCGTAAGCAATTTCCAGTGGTTCCTTGTTGGCCACGTTGCCAAGCAGGTTCAGCGTGAACTGGCCCTCAATCTTTGCGCTAGGTTCGAAAGCAAAGTCGAGAAACGCCATTTCACCATCGGAAAATATGACGCCATTTTCGCCGCGTTCGTCCAGATCCTGTTCGGTGCCCTTGACCAGGTATTCGGCGCGCAGCGTGCCGCCGGTGAAATGCAGGATCTTCTTTTTCTCGCCGACTTCCTCTTTCAGCTGCCGGACCTCGCCCTGCAGCTGTGCGACATTCATATCGATGCTGTCGATCTCCTGGTTGAATGCCGACTTTTTCCAGGCATAAGGATCGATACTCCACACCTGTGACATCACGTCGTAGGCCATACGCGGCCGTGCGGTATAGACCCCATCGGCATTCGGTGTACCCAGGGCCGTAATGCCCCACCACTCCTCGTTCATGTTGTTCTGGCCTTCGGCCCAGTCATACAGGTACGCCTGGTTCGACCACGATGCATTGGTGTTATGAATATCGAGCTCTTCGACCTGCAGGTACTTCCACCATTCATCGCGCCATTCGAAAATAAACGCGCCAATCGCGTTGCCTTCCTCGCCGTTACCCCAGGCCTTGTTGTACATCTCACGCCACTGGTCGCGCAGGAAGTGCGCCTGGTTGACCTGGTCTTCGCGGAATTCGCTGGCGTTAAAAGCATCGGCACCGAATTCGTAAAAAACCACCGGCAAATCGAGTTTTTCGTCGACTTCCTGCCACAGGCTGGTGAAGCTGCGGCCGCGGTAGACGTTGCTGCCCAACACGTCGAGGTCGGGGCACAGTTCGGCAATCAGGTCGATGTACTGGATGTCGCCGTTAACGATAGAAAACGGCTTGTTCGGCGCGACTTTCTTGCCGGCAACAATTATTTCGTTGTAGAGGCTGTAAAGGTAGCGTGCCTTGGCCGTAAAGCGCTCACCTTCCGGCAGGTTTTCGATTTCGAAGCTCGCCCAGGACAACCCGTAGTTGCTCTCGTTGCCCAGTGCAAACATCAGTACGCCCGGCACATCCGCGTAGGTTTCAAAAATTGCCACCGTATCGCGCAGCAGGATTTCACGGGTCAGCGGGTCGGAGTAATTGGTAAAGGGGACCCATTTGCCGGCGATGGTGTAACCATAGCGGCCCATCAACGGGTTGATGACCGTCATGATGCCGTGCTCACGGTAGACGTAGGTCACCCATTTGGGCGGGATGGTGGCGAAACTGCGAATAGCATTAACGCCCGCCGCTTTCATCAGGCCGAAATCATAATCCAGCACCTTCCGGATGAATTCGTCCGACTCACCCCACAGGTTGTAGGTGTAGTTCTCATTGCGCGGCGTATAACCCCAGACCATTCCCTTGACGAAAAAGTCCTCGCCATTGACCTTCAGCCGCCAGCCGTTCTCATCCTTGTGAGTGGTGACTACATCGCTGGCGTGACTCAGCAAGGGCGCGCCCAGTGCCAATGACAGCACCAGCAACAGCTGGCCCCAGCGCGTGAACTGCCGCTGCTTACCAGCGCCTGAATTTATTACCGACTTATGCATTGCATCCCCACTGCAACAGGTGACCGAATCGCTCTAGTGCGCGATCACATGACGTCACTAAAATACAAAACTGTTTTTGATGAACTCAGGCTGTTGCCGGGCGGCCATGATGAGCACCGCCCGCCCGCTGTCCCCGCCATCTAGCCGAACCAGCTCGATCATGCTGCGACTGGCAGCCGGCGCGATCAGCGTGATGTCGTCAAAATAGAATGTCCAGTTATCCGGGTTGGTCGCTGCCTCGCCGTTCACGCCGATGTCGAAAAAGAACGAGATGCCATCGACACTGCCGGAGAATGTCGGGAATTCAAAGCTCATTTCCTCCCAACCAGACCCGCTGTGTGTCAATTCGACATCGTCGTCCATGGCACTTTCCAGCTTGAACAACAGGCGAACTTCGCGCTGTGACCAGACCTTGATGGTAAAAGTGCTGCCGGCAGCTACATTCAGCGGCGTATCCAGCGTCAGTGTTGCGCCACCAAAGACCTGGCCGGAAAATTTCTGCATACGGACAACCTGGGCGCTGGTGTTGATGCCCTCCATCACCGGGTTGTCAATCACGAATGCCTGGCCACCACCAAAGCCGTTGGTCGCACCGAAGTCATAGGAGTTCGGGTCGGCCTCGAAGTCGGAAACCAGGCCGCTGTCCGGGCCGGGATCCCCGCCGCCGCCATCGGGCGCAACCTGCGTGATGTCATCAAAATAGAATGTCCAGTTATCCGGATCACCGTCGGCATTACCGGCGATGCCGTCGTCAAAGATAAACGTAATACCCGAGTAGCTGCCGCTGGCTGCCGGCAGGTCAAACGTCAGTAACTCCCAGCCGCTGCCGCCATGGGCAACCTCGACCTGGACGCCGGCACCGCCGTCCTCGAGCTTGAACAACACATTCACGGCCCGCTGCGACCATACTTTCATCGTAAACGAAGTACCGACAGCGGCATCGACTGTCGCCTTCAAGGTGGTTCCCGCAAAAGTAGCGCCGCTGAATTTCTGCATGCGGCCAACCAAGGCGCTGGTGTTAATGCCGCCCATGTCCGGGTTTGCCACCACGGACCCGACTCCGCCTTGGAAGTCGTTGAACATGTCGCCACTGCCTTCGAAGTCGGAAATGACACCCTCGCCCGCACCCGGAGAAACCTGGGTGATATCGTCGATCAGGATCGTCCAGTTGGGATCCTCTGACGGCGGATCGGTAGGCGTAGCGCCTGGCACGCCGTTATCCAGAATAAGCGTGATGCCGGTAATCGTGCCGCTGGCCGCCGGCAGCTCGAACGTCAGCTCTTCCCAGCCCGTATTGCCGTGGGTTATGACGACCTCCTGGTTAAGCGGTTCGAGCTTGAACGTCAGTGCCACGCCGGATAAATCCGGCCGTTCGCCCCAGACTTTTGCGGTAAACGTGGTGCCGTTGGCGGTATCCCAGGGTGTGGGCAGCTGCAGCGTTGTACCGGCAAAGTTTGCGCCACCGGCAAATTTCAAAAGCTTCGCCACGTTGGCACTGCTGTTGCCGTCCGTCTCCGGATTCTCGGTGACAAAACCGACGCCGCCTTCAAAATCGGTAAACGCGTATGGGCCGCCGGAAGGCTCGAAATCGACCGTATTGCCCGACGGATCGCCACCGTCACCACCATCATCGGGCGATACCTGGGCGATGTCGTCAATCAGGATCGTCCAGTTGGGATCCTCTGATGGCGGGTCTGTAGGCATAGCGCCCGGCACGCCATTGTCGAGAATAAACGTGATCCCGGTAATCGTACCGCTGGCCGCCGGTAGCTCGAAAGTCAGGTCTTCCCAACCGGTGTTGCCGTGCGTTACGACAACTTCCCGGCCAAGCGGTTCGAGCTTGAACGTCAGATTCACGCCGGATAAATCCGGCCGGTTGCCCCAGACCTTCGCGGTAAATGTAGTGCCGTTAGCCGTATCCAGCGGGGAATTCAGCTGCAGAGTTGTACCGGCAAAATTTGCACCCCCAGCGAACTTCAACAGCTTCGCCACGTTGGCACTGGTGTTGCCGTCCGGCTCCGGGTTCTCGGTTACAAATCCGACGCCACCTTCGAAGTCGACGAAGGTATAGGGCGCGCCACCCGGCTCGAAATCGGCGACACATGTAGACGCCCGGACCGCGCCGCAGGCGCCACCGCCCGGACCGCCACCGCCGCCATCATCCGGCGTAACCTGGGCAATATCATCGATCAGGAATGTCCAGTTGGGATCCTCCGACGGCGGATTGGTCGGCGTAGCACCCGGCACGCCGTTGTCGAGGATAAACGTGATACCGGTAATCTCGCCGCTGGCCGCCGGCACCTCGAAAGTCAGTTCTTCCCAACCGGTATTGCCGTGGGTAACAACGACCTCCTGGTTAAGCGGTTCGAGCTTGAATGTCAGATTCACGCCGGATAGATCCGGCCGGTTGCCCCACACTTTCGCCGTAAACGTTGTGCCATCGGCGGTATTCCAGGGGTCATTCAGCGCCAGCGTTGTACCGGCAAAAGTTTGGCCACCTGCGAACTTCAGCAGCTTCGCCACGTTGGCACTGGTGTTGCCGTCCATCTCCGGGTTCGGAGTGACAAAACCAACCCCGCCTTCGAAGTCGGTGAAATTGTAGGGTGCGCCGTCCGGCTCGAAATCGATCACCTTGGGTTCGTCGGCAGCGATGATGTCGCTCTCAAGCTGGTAAACGCGCACGTAGTCGACCAGCATGGTCTGCGGGAATGTTTCCGTGCCGTCAGGTGACGCGCCGTTACTTCCCAGCGTGCCGCCCATCGCCACATTAAGTATCAGGAAAAACTCCCGGCGGAATTCTTCCATGTTGCTCGGGTCGATCGCCCGGCTGAAATACGTCGCGCCATCGATCTTGCCGATAATGCGGTCTTCGGTCCATTCCGCCTCGAAGATATGGAAATCGTCACCCAGCGACGAACCGGTATCGCGGTTCTGCGAGTCAAAGATCCTGCCGTTGGGGAAGGTGCACGGTTCCGGTGCCTGGATGCGCTGGTCGCACCAGTGCATGGTGAAATGCGTATGGCGCTCCGTCGATGTCGCACTCGGCAACCCGTTGTGGATCTCCATGAAGTCGATCTCACCGGAATTCGGCCAGCCTATCTCGGGGAAGTTGGCACCCAGACTCCAGAATGCCGGCCACGCGCCCTTGCCCACTGGCGGTTTGATACGCGCCTCGATGCGGCCGTAGCGAAATTCGAAATTATCCAGGGTATTGATACGCCCGGAAGTAATGGTGTCATTTCGCTTACCACATGGCGGTGTGTCACAGCGCGCTTCCAGTACCAGGTTGCCGCCTTCCACCCGGACGTTATCGGTAGCGTTGGTATACAGCTGCCATTCGTCGTTGCCCCAGCCGCTGTTGTTTTCGCCGTAGCCGGTTTCGATGTTCCACTTGCTGGCGTCGACCTCGCCATCGACGTCGAAGTTGTCTTCAAACACCAGGATGAACTCGTCATCGTTGCTGTCCAGCTCAAGCTGCAGCGGTGTGGCACGTATTTGCTGCTTGCCCTCACCCTCGCTGAAACAACCCGCAAGGAGCAGCAGTGTGGAAATAGCGACGGCGAGGCGCGTGATGCGCCCGTAAGGCTCTGAGTGCATAGCTGAATCTCTGGCTTTGTTTTTTCGGTTCCGGGCCGTCCAGACTACTGCAAGTGCCAGTCCACGGACCAACAGACCCCCAACCCGGACTTGTTTAACAAGAATTGACAGCGCTGTCAATTTGAAGGACGATCATCCGTCGATTTCCCCGCGGGGGTTGGGGAAATAAGCGGCCGGGATGGGGACCAGTCAAATGAGTAAAACGACCCACTACGAAACGGCGCCGCAGGATCGGATCCCGTTCCTGCAGAAGGTCGCCTACGGCGTCGGCGCCCTGGTCAACAACCTGCTTGCCTCGTCAGGCAACCTTATTGTCCCGGTGCTCAATCTCGGCTTCGGCATGAACCCGGCCCTGGCCGGGCTGGTCGCTTCGCTGCCGCGGCTGACCGACGCGATCACCGACCCGCTGATGGGCTACATCTCCGACAATACGCGCTCGCGCTGGGGCCGACGCCGCCCGTATATTTTTGTCGGCGCTATCGCGGCCGGCCTGTTATTGATGCTGCTGTGGCAGCTGCCGGACGGAAAGACCGAGGCGTATTTATTCTGGTACTTCCTGATCGTCTCCCTGATTTTCTTTCTTGCCTACACGATGTTCGCAACACCGTGGGTTGCGCTCGGCTACGAACTGACCCCCGACTACCACGAACGCACCCGGCTCATGGGCGTACAGAACTGGATTGGCCAGCCGGTCTGGATGATCGCGGGTTACTACGTCTATTTCACCCAGAACTGGTTCGACGACATGCGTACCGGCGCGGCCTCGCTGGCGATCATCATGGGCATTATCGTCATTGCGCTCGGCATCCTGCCGGCAATCCTGCTACGCGAGCGGTTCAAGGATGTCGCGATAAGCGAGGCAGCCAGACAGGCCAAAGACGGCATCGTCGGCGCGATGCTCGACTTCCTGCACGGGTTTGCTACAACGATAAAATTCAAACCCTTTCTGAAACTCTGCCTGGCGACATTCCTGATCTTTAACGGTTTCCAGCTGATTGCCTCGTATCAGATTTACGTGATCACCTATTTTGTCTTTGACGGCGACATCGACCCGGGTTCGAAGTGGACCGGTCACGCCGGCCTCATCGGCGCCGTGTCGACGCTGCTGATCATTCCGCTGATTACCTGGGTTGCAACAAAAATCGGCAAGCGCCGCGCCCTTATTGCCGCGATAGGCATATCGATGATTGGTTATGCATCGAAATGGTTTCTTTATGATCCGGCCACGCCGTGGACTATATTGGTCCCCGCCCCGCTGCAGGCGTTTGGTCTTGGCTCCCTTTTCACGATAATGCCGTCGATGATCGCCGACGTCGTGGATATGGACGAACTCAATACCCATCAGCGCCGCGAGGGCATGTATGGCTCAATATTCTGGTGGGTAGTCAAACTCGGACTGGCGGTGGCGCTGCTGCTGAGCGGTTTTATGCTCAACTGGACCGGCTTTGATGTCGAACAGGCCACCCAGACCGCAGAAACGATTACGATGATGCGGGCATTCGATGCCTTCGTTCCAGTCGTCACCTCGCTGATCGCGATCTGGGCAATCGTCAGCTTCCCGATCACCGAGGAGCGCGCTTACGAAGTTCGACAGGAACTGGAACGACGTCGTGGCACGGTTGGCGACCCGGCTGCCGATTAACCCGGCCGGACATATCTAAAGGTGAAACTGGTAAACAACAATGTCACGTAAACATGGAGAAACCATTTACGGGGGGCGCAAGCTCGCACTGACCGGCATCGACTGGGATGCCGTGGACAGCGACCTCAGCCTTCTGTTCCGCCAGGTGCTCGAAAGCCGCATACACGGGCTTTCTTTCAGCCCATACATTACGGGCCAGGGTCCTGGAACACACATCAGTGAACAGCAGATTCGCGACCGGCTGAGTATTATCCAGCCGTACACACGCTGGATCCGCACGTTTTCCTGCACCGACGGCCACGAGGCCATACCGCGTATCGCCGGTGAAAACGGCCTGAAAACGCTGGTTGGTGTCTGGCTCGACGCCGATCGCGACAAGAACGAAGAAGAAATCACCAACGCCATCGAAATTGCCAGGGCGGGTCATGCCGATATTGTCGGCGTCGGCAACGAGGTGTTGCTGCGTGAAGACCTGACAGAAGATGAGTTGATTGACTACCTGCAGCGAGTAAAGCATGCCGCGGCCGGCGTGCCGGTGGGCTACGTTGACGCCTATTTCAAGTTTGTCGATCACCCGCGGGTTACGGCGGCCTGCGATGTCATCCTCGCCAACTGTTATCCGTTCTGGGAAGGCTGCGCCGCGGAGTATTCTCTGCTGTACATGAAAGACATGTACCAGCGCGCGGTACAGGCCGCCAATGGCAAAACCGTCATCATCAGCGAAACAGGCTGGCCGGACGTAGGCTCGCCAACCGGCGCGGCCGTGCCCGGACGTGAAACTGCAATCCGCTACTTCCTCAACACCTACCGCTGGGCTGATGAAGAAGGCATTGAAGTCTTCTACTTTTCTTCCTTCGACGAAGACTGGAAGGTAGAGGACGAAGGCGACGTGGGCGCCTACTGGGGCCTGTGGGACAAAGACGGGAACCTCAAGTATGGCTGACAGCACCGCGCTGAATGACAACATGCAGACCACCGCCAATGCGATCTGTTACTCGGGTTATCGCGAGGGCCAGTCGCCTGTCGATAACCGTTTTCCAACCTATGCCCAGGTAAGCGAAGACCTGAACCTGCTGAAGCCAAACTGGCAATTCCTGCGGCTGTATGACTGCAGCCAGCACGCCGAGACGGTGCTCGAAGTAATCCGCGCTGAGCAGCTCGACTTCAGAGTAATGCTTGGCGCCAACATGGCAGCCGAAGCGAGCAATCCCGGTTGCCCCTGGGGCGCGCATTACAGTTCGGCAGACCTGCACGCAAACCAGCAGGCCAACAGCCAGGAGATCGACCGGCTGATACGCCTGGCCGATGCATATCCCGATATCGTGTTTTCAGTTTCCGTCGGCAACGAGGCTAGCGTCGAGTGGACCGATCACCTGGTGCCGGTAGAGCACCTCATCGACTACGTGCGTCGTGTCAAGCGTGCGATCAGGCAGCCGGTGACGTTTTGCGAAAACTACGTGCCCTGGACCGGCAAGCTGGAACCGCTGGCCGCTGAGCTCGATTTCATATCGCTGCACACCTATCCGGTGTGGGAATACCAGACAATCGAAGATGCGCTGGACTACACCCGGCAAAACTACAACAGCGTCGCCCACCACTACATGGACAAGCCGGTCGTTATTACCGAGGCCGGCTGGACAACGGCCTCCAATGGTCGCGGTATCGAGCCATGGAATGCGTCACAGGAGCTGCAGGCCTTCTATCATCGCAAGCTGCTCGAGTGGACCAAACAGGAACATATCCTCACGTTTGTCTTCGAAGCATTCGACGAGCCATGGAAAGGGTCGCCCGACCCGCTCGAGCCGGAGAAACACTGGGGGTTGTTCACCGTGGACAGACAGCCCAAACTGGTGATGCGTGAGGTCTATTCCGGCCAGTCAACCAGGTAGCACCGGGCCGCTGCACGCATAATCCGAGCAACATGAACAAGTCTATGCACCACAACAATGGAGTTACGGGCGATTTCGTCACGCTTGATGGCGAACGCTACTACGCAATCCACAACGTCGATGCGATGGCGCCGTTCTTCATCAACCTCGTGTCGGATAACGACCTGTGGATGTTTATTGCTTCCAACGGCGGCCTGACCGCCGGCCGGATGTCGCCGGACAATGCCCTGTTCCCCTATGTCACCGTGGACAAGCTGTACGACAGCGTGCCAAACACCGGCAGCACGACGTTGCTGCGTATCGTACGCAACGGTCAACAGCACGACTGGGAGCCGTTCAACCGCGAGCATGACGACCGTTACCGTACGACTCGCAACCTTTACAAGAGCGCGCTTGGCGACAAACTGCTGTTCGAGGAGATCAACCACGACCTCGAACTCCGGTTCCGTTACAGCTGGGCCAGCAGCGAGACCTACGGCTTTGTCCGCACCAGCGAGCTGGAAAACGGCGGCGCTGCGGATTGCCGGGTCGAACTGGTCGACGGGCTGCAAAACCTGCTGCCGGCCGGCACGCCTCGTTTTACCCAGACCAACTCCAGCTACCTGGTCGATGCCTACAAATGGAGCGAGCTGGATGAGTCCTCCGGCCTGGCGCTGTTCACGCTGTTCTCCGGCATTTCCGATCGTGCCGAGCCGTGCGAATCGCTGCGTGCCACGACCGCCTTCTGCCTTGGTCTCGATGATTGCCGCATCCTGCTCTCGTCACAACAGCTGGAGGACTTTCACCGCGGCGCAGCGCTGCAGCAGGAGACCCGCAAGCGTGGCATTCGCTGTGCATTTCTCGTCAATGCATCATTTGACCTGCCCGCACAGGCCAGCCAGCGGTGGCAGACCGTGCTCAACGGTGAAAAAAGCCAGGCCGATGCCGTCGACCTGATCCAGCAGCTGCGCGACCGCAACAGACTCGGTGCAGCAATTGACGCCTCGGTAGCGGCCGGCTCCGTGGGTCTGGCGCGCATCATGGCTGCAGCTGACGGATTCCAGAGCACTGCTGAAGAAAACGTTTCCGAGCATCATTACGCCAACGTGCTGTTCAATGTGCTGCGCGGCGGCATCGTCAACGACCAGTACCGAATTTCACGCCGTGACTTCCGCAGTCATCTGCAAATGTTCAACAAGGCAGTGTGCGCACAGCACCGCGACATGCTCGATGCCCTGCCGGAACAGATCGACTACAGCGAGCTGATGACCCGGGTAAAGCAGCAAAACGACCCGCAGCTGGAACGCCTGGCCCACGAATACCTGCCAATCACTTTCGGCCGCCGCCACGGCGACCCAAGCCGGCCGTGGAACCAGTTCTCGATCCGGTTGAAAGACGACCATGACAACCCGCTGCTGACCTATGAAGGCAACTGGCGCGACATCTTCCAGAACTGGGAGGCGTTGCTGCTCAGTTACCCGGAATTCACCGAAAACGTGATCAGCAAGTTCGTCAATGCCTCGACCGTCGACGGCTACAACCCGTACCGCATCACCAACGAAGGCATCGACTGGGAAGTTGAGGAGCCGGACGACCCGTGGAGCTACATCGGTTACTGGGGTGATCACCAGATCATCTACCTGCAGAAACTGCTTGAGCTGTCGCAGCAGTTTCATCCACAACAGCTCGGGGAACTTCTGCACCGTCCGCTGTTCAGCTACGCCAATGTGCCGTACCGCATAAAGCCGTTCGCCGACGTGCTGGCAAATGCCAAGAGCACTGTGTTGTACGACGACGAGCTGGCCGACCGCATCGAGCAACGCGTGGCCGAGCTCGGCAGCGACGGCAAGCTGGTACTTGACGACAACGGCTCGGTCTACCAGGTCAACCTGCTGGAAAAGCTGGTCGTTGCCCTGCTGGCCAAGCTGGGCAACCTGGTTGTCGATGGCGGTATCTGGCTCAACACGCAGCGCCCGGAATGGAACGACGCCAACAACGCGCTGGTTGGCCAGGGATTGTCGATGGTGACGCTTTACTACCTGCGTCGCTATGTCACATTCATGCAACAGCTGCTCGCCGGCCAGCCGGACACTTTCGAGCTGTCGACAGAAGTGCGGGAATGGCTCGCGGCAACTGCCGCGGCGCTGGCAGACGCCCGCAGCGACCTCGGTGATGGACCCGTCGATGCGACACAGCGTCACCGTTTGCTGACACAACTTGGCGAGGCCGCCAGCCGCTATCGCCTTGCGGTTTACGAGCAGGGTACTTTCAGGGGCACCGAATCGCAGGAGACTTCATCGCTCAACGCGCTGCTCGACGACGCGCTGGCCGCCATCGATCACAGCATCGTTACCAATCGCCGTGAAGACGGCATGTACCACGCCTACAACCTGCTGGGGCTGCAGCCCTCGGCGGCAACGGTCGATACGCTTTACCCGATGCTCGAGGGCCAGGTCGCGGCACTCAGTTCCGGCGCCGTCAGCCCGCAGCAGGCCGTCGATGCACTGGAGGCCCTGTTTGCCAGCGAACTGTTCCGCGCAGACCAGCAGTCATTCCTGCTGTATCCCGACCGCGACCTGCCCGACTTCCTGGAAAAAAACAGCGTGCCGGCTGCGGCAGTCGAATCAGTGCCACTGCTGCAGCAGATGCTCGATCGCGATGACCGGCGCATTATCGAGCGCGATGCCGCCGGCACTTATCGCTTCAACGCCGATTTCCAAAACGTTGCTGACCTCGATGCCGCGCTCGACGAACTCACGGCTGACTATGGCAATGCAGTCGCAACTGCGCGAGCGCCGCTGCAGGAACTGTACGAACAGGTATTCGACCACCAGTCCTTCACCGGGCGCTCCGGCGGCATGTTCGGCTTTGAGGGCCTCGGCAGCATCTACTGGCACATGGTTTCCAAGCTGCTGGTTGCAGCACAGGAAGTTTATTTCACCGCACGGGAACAGGACGACGATGACGCGGCCTGCCGCCAGCTGGCTGATCTTTACTACCGCATTCGTGCCGGCATCGGCTTTAACAAGACCCCGGCCGAATACGGCGCGTTCCCGACCGACCCGTACTCGCACACACCAAAACACGCCGGCGCCCAGCAGCCGGGCATGACCGGCCAGGTTAAAGAAGAAATATTGACGCGATTCGGTGAGCTGGGCGTGCGCGTGCGCGACGGCGCCGTCGAGTTCGATCCGGCACTGCTGCGCAGCCGCGAGTTCCTCGACAGCCCGCAGCCCTATCGCTTTCTTGATGTCGACGGCACCTGGCAGGAGCTGACCGTGCACGCGCACGGACTGGCCTTCAGCTGGTGCCAGGTTCCGGTTGTGTACACGCTGGACGACAACGCCACGCCGTCCATCACGCTTATCCGCGATGACGGCAAATCCGACAAGCTCGACGAACTGGCCCTGCCGGCCCCGATTGCGCAGGAAGTATTTCGCCGCACCGGCCGCATCCGTCAGATCAACCTGACGCTGACCCGCAGCCAGCTACTCCTGTAGGAACGACTTCAGCCGCGAACAATTCCCGCGTGATAGCGCGAACGGATGTCGTACGAGCCTGTTCGCGGCAGGATGCCGCTCCCACAAAGCCGTTCCCACAGGGGAATTGATCGCAGGTAGTCGCGGCTGAAGCCGCTCCCACAAAGCCGCTCCCACAAAGCCGTTCCCACAAAGCCGCTCCCACAAAGCCGTTCCCACAAAGCCGTTCCCACACAGGGGAGTTGGTCGCTGGTAGTCGCGGCTTCAGCCGCGGACAATTCCCGCGTGATAGCGCGAACGGATGTCGTACGAGCCTGTTCGCGGCAGGATGCCGCTCCCACAAAGCCGCTCCCACAAAGCCGTTCCCACATAGCCGTTCCCACACAGGGGAGTTGGTCGCTGGTAGTCGCGGCTGAAGCCGCTCCCACAAGCCGCTCCCACAAGCCGCTCCCACAAGCCGCTCCTGCAGGCCGGGATCAGCGGCGCAGCGAACCGAGGTAGCGCGCGTACGGATTCGGCCGGTAACCCAGTTCGTCGATAGCCTTCTGCACGCGCTCGCGGGTCTGCTCGCGCACGTTGTCTTCGCCATTGCTTACCCGGGACACGGTCTTGATCGACACACCTGCCAGCCGCGCAACATCAACAATAGTCGCCGCTGTCGAGCCGGCAAGGCTGCCACGCGTGGTGCTTGCTTCGCTGACGCTCATACCAGCTCCGGCCATCCGGCCAGGTGGAAATCGTCCTCGTGGTCCTTTCTCGCCGGCAGATGCGCCGGCTCGTTCCAGGCTCGATGACCCGGATTTGACCCGGCAACCCCTCGAACGGTGAAAAATGCCGGCGGCAGCGCGCCGGCGAGCGGGTAGGCGACCGGATATTGGCCGATGGCGGCCAGGTAGGCTTTCAATGCAGCCTTGATCGTCTTCCTCATAGCAATACTCTCCAATGTGCGTCTTTTCCTGACGAATCTGTCGGCAGCCACGGGGCCTACCGACGGCATCAGAATAGGGTCTTCGCCGCAACGCAACAAACGGAAAAATATCAGCCCCGGGCTGAGAAAAATTCAGCCTTTTTGAGCAAAAGTCTGCAGGATCCACGAGCGCAGCGTGCTCACCGCCGGGTCGGCGGCACGATCACCGGGGCACACCAGGTAGTAGCTGACGTCAGTTTGCAATTCGTAATCAAACAGCCGCACCAGGCCGCCTGATTCGAACCACTTGTCCCCCAGTCCCACCGGCATCATCGCTGCGCCGACACCACGCTCGGCGGCTCGCGCCGCGGCGGTCATCGTATCCAGCCGGGTAACCCTGGCATCCTCGGGCAGGCTGATTCCGCTCGCGGCTGACCAGCGCTTCCATGCCTGTGGCCGGGTGTCATGAATGATGATGGGAAACTCACTGACAATAGTCTTGTTACGAACTTTGACACCGCGTGCCAACTCCGGCGAACCGGCCGGCACCAGCCGCAGCGGGAACAACAGGTCGGACACCAGCCCCTGCGGTGCTGATCGGAACAGCCGTATCGACAGGTCTGCGTCGGCCGGATGTTTTTCCGATGACTCATCACTGGCACCCACCTGGATATCGATGTCCGGGTGAGCGGCGTTGAACTCCTGCAGGCGCGGCACAAAATACTCGTTGGCGAAAAAGGGCTGCACCGATATACGCACACTGCTGCGCAGCGCGACGCCGCCCTTCTTGTAGCGCGCAACCACCTCGTCAATCTGCCGCATCAGCGGCGCAATCTCGGCATACAGCGACCGGCCCGTTTCGGTCAGCCGCAGCGAACGGCTGGTACGCTCGAACAACTGCTCGCCGAGCTCCTCCTCCAGGCTCTTGACCTGGTGACTCACCGCCGAAGCGGTAATGAACAGCTCTTCACCGGCAACACGAAAGCTTTCGTGCTCCGCAGCGATGCTGAAAGTACGCAGGGCGCGCAGCGATGGAAGTGCTCTTTTGCTCATACCCGGGTGATTTGCATGATTCGTGCCAGCACCATAGCGCGGCATGCATCAGGCCGGCCAATGGCTGTTTGTTAAAGTTCGGGGAGTGTCCTGCAGCCGTGCACCGTCGTGGGGCATAGCCGCACAAACAAGGGTCAGGCGGTACCGCCCACCGTCAGCCCGTCGACCCGCAGCGTCGGCTGGCCAACGCCCACCGGCACGCTCTGCCCTTCCTTGCCGCACACACCTACCCCCTGGTCCAGTTCGAGGTCATCGCCCACCATGCTGACGCGAGTTAATACGTCGGGACCGCTGCCGATCAGCGTTGCCCCTTTAACCGGCGCGGTGATCTCGCCGTCTTCTATCAGGTAAGCCTCACTGGCGCTGAACACGAACTTGCCGGAAGTAATGTCGACCTGCCCACCACCAAAATTAACCGCGTACAGGCCCTTGTCGACCGATTCGATAATCTCGTCGGGGTCGTGCGGCCCGGCCAGCATGTAGGTGTTTGTCATGCGCGGCATTGGCAGATGCGCAAATGATTCGCGTCGCCCGTTACCGGTCGGCTCCATACCCATCAGCCGCGCATTCATCTTGTCCTGCATGTAAGTTCGCAATATGCCGTTTTCGATCAGCGTGGTGCACTGACTCGGCGTGCCTTCATCGTCAATGTTGAGCGAACCGCGGCGGTCCGCAATTGTCCCGTCGTCAACCACGGTGCACAGCTCCGATGCCACTCTTTCACCCATTCTCCCCGAGAAAGCCGAGGTGCCCTTGCGGTTGAAGTCACCCTCAAGGCCGTGACCGATCGCCTCGTGCAGCAGCACGCCGGGCCAGCCCGGACCGAGCACCACCGTCATGGTGCCGGCCGGCGCCGCGGTCGCTTCCAGGTTCAGCAGGGCCTGGCGTAACGCTTCGCGCGCGTAATCCATCACGCAATCGTCTTCGTAAAAATACTGGTAACCGAAACGGCCGCCGCCGCCGGCATAACCCTGCTCACGCCGGCCACCCTCGCCTTCCACAATCACCGACACGTTAAAACGTACCAGCGGGCGCACATCACCGCTCAGCGTGCCGTCGCTGGCGGCCACCAGTATCGTGTCGTGCACGCCTGCCATGCTCACCATCACCTCGCGCACACGTGGATCGAGCGCGCGGGTTTCACGGTCTACGCGTTCGAGCAATGCGACCTTCTCGGAATCATCGACCGAAGCCAGCGGGTCGAGCGGCTGGTACAGGTCACGTCCACGCGACGCGCGCCATGCCTGCACGCCACCCGAAGATCCCTGCCTGGCGATCGCGCGGGCCGCTTCTGCCGCATTGGTCAGTGCCGGCAGCACAATTTCATCGGAATAGGCAAAGCCGGTTTTCTCGCCGCTGATGGCACGCACGCCGACACCCTGTTCGATGCTGTAGGCCGCGTCGCGCACGATGCTGTTTTCCAGCGACCACGATTCGTGCCGGCTTACCTGGAAATACATATCGGCAGCATCGACGGCATGGCCGTGAATATTGCCGAGAGCGGCAGCGATATGTGCCTCGTCAATGCCGGCTGGCGCGAGGATGCGCTCACGCGCGAGCGCCAGTGTGCCGGTTTTGTCCTGTGTCATTTCATACCTCGATCAGACCAATACCCGGACGCCGGTGCGTCAGGGCCGGAAAAGCAGCTCGCAGCTGCTGCTGCGCCGCCAGGTCAATTTGCGCGATGATCATGCCGGCGCCAGTGGCCTGCTGCGCCAGTACATTACCCCATGCATCGACAATCATGGAGTGTCCCCACGTTTCACGTCCGGCAGAATGCCGGCCGCCCTGGCTGGCGGCAACCACACAGGTCAGGTTTTCCACCGCGCGGGCCCGCACCAGCGTCTCCCAGTGGGCAGCGCCGGTGGCCGTGGTGAAGGCCGACCCTGCAGCGACGAACTCCGGGCCAGCCATAATGCGCAGCAACTCGGGAAAGCGCAGGTCATAGCAGGTCGCCAACCCGATACGTCCGAACGGTGTGCCCACAACCACGGCGTCGGTTCCCGGGACGGTCGAAGCGGACTCGCGATAATGCCCCTTGCCACCCGGCACATCGACATCGAACAGGTGCACCTTGTCGTAGCGTGCCAGCCGGCTGCCGTCTGGCGCGTAGAAAAAACAGGCCGAATAAACCCTGCCGGCGTCGCCTGATGCAACGGGAATGGTGCCGCCTGCCAGGTACACACTGTTGACGCGCGCCTGCTCTGCGAGAAACGCCTGCAGCGGCGCAGCCTCATCCGGCACCATTGCGTCGGGCTCCGCTATCGCTAGCCGGTCGGCATCGCTGGCGCCCATGAAAGCAAAGTTTTCCGGCAATACCACCAGGCCGGCACCACCCTGTGCCGCCAGCGTGATGAATTCACCTGCCGTCGCCAGGTTTTCCATGACGACATCCGACGACACCATCTGCACGGCAGCGACAGTAACCCGGTTTGTCATCAGGACGCGCCCGCGCCGTCATCGGCAGTCGCCAGTACACGTTCGATCTCCGGCTCGTCCCACGAGCCGGTTATGCGGTAGTTGATACGCGCCATGTCCTGCAACGGCTTCTTGAATATCTCGGAGAAAATCAGCATCGCACCGCCCACGACCGGCCCGCCGGCAATGACACCGGCGACCGGCAGTGCGGCGCCAAAGTTACCGTAGACCACCGCAGTCTGGTCGTAGTCGCGTGTCACCAGTCCGGCGCGTCCGGCGATACCCACCTGGGCAGCCGGGCCTTCGAGCACCAGGTTGGAAGTGAACGCATCACCGTCGTCGAGCGTGAAATCACCCTCGATGTAGTCAAAACCAAAACCCTTGTCGAACACATCGCGGAAATCCAGCGACAGGCGTCGCGGCAGGGCTGTCACACTGAGCAGGCCGAATACGCGTCCGGCGCCCGGCTGCACCGACTGCAGCTGACCTGGGCCAATACGCACTTTCACGTTGCCGTCGAGCTGCTGCTTGAACTGCGGCCCGGGCGGGCCGGGCCAGTTCAGCGCGAAATCTATTTCTGCGCTTTCGGCTTGGATGGATTCATCAAAACCCAGGTCGACCAATGTCGGCGCCACATTGTTACTGACAAGCTTCAGGTCGAGCCGGGTACGGTGGCCGTCGGCATCGCGCCGCCATGCCCCCGCCCCGCTGACCGTAAATGATGGCGCCTTGCTGGCAAAATCCTGCATGACGACACCGCCGGCGTCGCTGCGTATTTTCGCTGTCACCTCGCCCAGCTTCATATCGCCAAGACGAAAATCGTCTGCCCGCAGATCGATCTCCGGCATGTCCGCCGGGTTTGCACCACCGTCACTGCCGTCCGACGGTTCTTCTTCGGCAGCGCCGATGTACAGCCGCTCCATGTTGGCAACAATCGGCGCTGCGTCATCGAGCGGGACAAAAACACCGCCGGATACGGTCGCACTGTCCACCTGCACCAGCCATTCGCGCTCGTTACGATCCAGCGCCAGCGTCACGTCTGCCACCTGCTCACCCCAGGCCCGGGCGGTTTGCGCCCGCAGCCGCACCGAGCGCAGTAACGGGTCGCGGCTGTCATCGCCGGGCCCGAAATCGACCTGCAGCCACTTGTCGAGCTCCAGCGTGCCGGCTGCCCCGGTTATCGACAGGCCACCATCCTGCGGAAGTACGGCCGGCTCGACACCAAGGTTTATACCGCCGCGCTCGAGCATCCACTTGTCGCCGGCATCGCGCACCCAGTTGAACCGCGCATTGCCGACACCCGGATAAAACAGGTCAGACTGGATACCGCTGCGCGGCAGGAACAGCCGCAGGTTGAAATCCACCGGTGTCGTGGCAGCCTTGCCGGCCGGTGCCGGCAGGGTAACGGCCATCCCCTGGAGTTGTGACAGTACTTCCACGCTAACCGGCATCGTCGCCGCTTTTTCCGGCATGGTTACTATTGCCGTGTAAGCGCTGCTGCCGGCGAGCATGTTGGGCAGGAAATCCGCCAGCTGC
>JABDJB010000032.1 GCA_013003425.1 Gammaproteobacteria bacterium
CAGGTCGATACGATTGACCGGGCGAGAATTCAGCGGTTTTATAGCGGCGGTGAGGCCGCAGTAGCCGATCATGTGCTTGTGCTCAATCATACGATTTCGAGCTTTCCGAACGGCGAGCTTCCCACCACTGATTTCGACGCGATGCCAGGATCGGCAACGGCGCGCCTTGCGGTAAAGCAAACGATTCCCTTTGTTGCAGCGGACCTTGCTGGCACCGGTCGGGCGGCGTTTTTTCACCACCAGGACAATGCATCAGAAAGCTTTGGCCCGGCAGAATTCGGCTTCGACACGCTCGATCTTGTTGCCGACGGCAGCGGCACCAGCCGGCGCCGGCAGCTGCCTTTCAACTGGTCGGTCGATGCTGACGGCGTGCTCGACGTGCTCTTTGCCAGCGGGGATCGCAACCGTTTCGTCGCGCTGGTACCGGAAGACGATGGCGTGCTCAATACCTTGCTGCTGGCAACACCGGCTGCCGGCGCACCGTTTGCCGATCGCAGCCTCGTGGTAACCCGCGATGAGACACAGGCCTTTGACCTGACAACGGCACAGGATACCCGGTTCCGGTCGTTCGGGGCCACGGGTGGCACGTTTGACCCGCAGTTTGAGCTGCAAGATTTCGATTTCGTGTTTTCGCCGGGTGGCAGGGCCTGCAGAATCCCGCCCAGTTCGACTACGTGGAGCTGGACCGCGCCGGCCGGTCGCATCGATATCCTGCGTAACCTCTCGTCCGGCGAGCTGTTCAGCGCGCGTTCGTGGGAGCCGATGCGGGCCGGCAACGGGGGATTCTGGATAAATGAGTTGCTGCAATTCCCGCAGGGCGCGCCGCTGGATCCCGCGGTAACGCCGGGACGCCATGCGTTTTACTTTCAGGAACAGAATCTTGTCGGCAACATCCTGCCGCAGGCTGGCGATGACAGCATTGTGGCCGAACCCGGTGAGCAATTGAGTATTTTGCTCAACACGCTGTTGTCCAATGACGGCGATGTCGAAGGGGACCAGTTGCGGCTGTTGACCAGTGACACGACAAGCAGCGCCGGCCTGCCGCTTACCGAGATAGTCACCGCGGGCTTTGCGACAGTGGGTTTCAGCTATTCGCCGCCGCCGGGCTGGATAGGCAGCGATACCTTTACCTACAGCATTACCGATCGATTTTGCGACGATCCTTCATTGTCACGGGTTACATTCACCGTCAACGAGCTTGATACGGATATCCTGATTCGTGGCAGCGGCAGCTATGACCTGACCGATGCAGTTTATAACGGAACTGCCATCGTGAATGGCAACATCAACCCGTCGGCGGGTGTGGTCGTGGGTGGGTCATTAACGACGGTCGATGTGTATTTGTTGACGTCAAGCGCAGGGCCATTCGGCAGCAGTGGTCGCCTTGACGGCAGTAGCGTTACCGGAGACGCCTTTGGCATTGAAATCCCCTTCTTGTTCGTGCCGGCCGGCTATGGCAGCGGCCAGCAGCTATCCGGCACGACTCTCATTGCGCAGCAGTCTTTCGCCTCACTGGGCATTGCGCCCGGCATTTACGATTACGAGATTCCCAATGCATCGACCCGGCTGATCGTGGGCGATGTCACGCCGCCGGAGCAGGCAACGGTCACCATCACGACCGGCTCGGGTTTTGTAACGATGGACTATCGTGCGACGTGCCAGGACAACGCGCTGGGGCAATCCTTTCGTCAGTGCTCGGGCGTCGGCCTGGTTAACGGCGACCCGATCAGCGCCTCCATCACGCTTGACCTGACCGCGGCCCCGGTCAGCACCACATTGTCGTCAACCGATGTGCTGGCCTGGAGCGTGAATATGGGCACGGCATCGGTCAGCAGCATGGACACGGACAACTGGCGTTTCGACGCTAGCTTCAATGCGGCCGGCGGCGTCGATTTCATGCAGCTGCTCGGCAGCGCCGGCGTGGCTGCGCCCGATCCCACGCCGGGACCGACGGTAGATCTGCGCGCCGACATCGCTTTCGGTACCGGCGCGGGCCTGTGTGTTGATCCGAATTTTGCGCCGCAGCCGTGTGAGATAGCCGCATTCTTCGGCGGCGCCACTGCAGAGGGTGCCGGGCCGGTAAAAACGATCTCATTTCGTGTGGTCCCGTAACGCGCGCTTTTGCGATACCGCGCTAGCCCTCCAGTGTCAGGGGCACACCCGATCCCACAAAACCGCGGAAACCATCGGCATCCGTCGCGGCAGCCGCGATACGGCTGACGGCTTCCTGCAGGTCAGCATCGCCGGTTGCGACCGACAGGCGCAGGAAATGGTGGCCTTCGCTGTCGAGTTTGCAGAACGATCGCCGGTCCATGGTTGCCACCTGGTAGTTGTGCAGCAGGAACAGCTGGAACAGCGTTGACGGGCTGGAGTCAGCCCGCACCTCTGGCGGCAAAGCCGCATAAGCCTCGTCGATACCTAGCTGTTCGACGATACCGCCGATGTTGGGGAACACGTAGAAGGCGCCTTTTGGCACCTGACAGTGGATACCGTCGATATGATCCAGCCCCGCCACCACGATATCGCGGCGGCGCTGGAACGCTGCGGTCATTGCGGCTATTGCAATTTGACTTTCCGGCGCCTCCAGCGCGGTAATCGTTCCAATCTGGTTGTATGGCGGGATGCTGGCGAAATAGTTGATATTGAGATTGCGATGCACTTTTGCCTCGGCAACCGTCGGGTAAACGGCCCAGCCGACGCGCCCGCCGGTCCACGAATAGGTCTTTGATACAGCCGAAGCGATGATGGTTCGTGACTCCATCCCCGGCACCGACGCGATGGAAAAATGCTTTTCGCCATCGAACACGATGGCCTCGTAGGCCTCATCCGAATAAACACGCACGTTGTGTGGCGTATTGGCCAGTATTGATTGCGCCAGCGCTTCGATACTGCCGCGACTGGCTACACCGCCGGTAGGGTTTGAAGGAAAATTCAGGTAAATGAGTTTTGTACGCAGGCCCAGCAAAGGCTCCAGCTCCCCGGTGGTCAATGAAAAGCCGTGATCCTCGCGCAGCTTTATCGGCACCGGTTTGGCGCCTACATAGGGGATGTAGCTCTCGTAAAGCGGGTAACCGGGCGTTGGATAGATGATCTCGTCGCCGCGTTCGCAGTATGACTGCTGTGCAAAACCAATTGACGGCCGCGCACCGGGATAAACCACGACACGTTCCGGGTCGATGTCCGGCAGGCCACGGTCCGCGGCAATTTTTTTCGCCAGCGCGGCGCGCAGTTCCGGCAGGCCCTGGGGGTCGCAGTAGGTCGTCTGGCCATCTTTGAGCGCCGCGATCACCGCATCGCGGATATGCCCGGGCAGCGGGAAGTCGGGCTGGCCCAGGTTGCAGCGGATGACGCGCTCGCCTTCAGCTTCCACCGCGGCAATGCGCGCACCAAAACCGAATGCGGCCTCGGTGCCCATCAGCTCGACGCGGCGGGCAAAGACAGGTTTTCCGCGGCTGGTGTCGTTCATGTGCGAAGCAGTATGCGCAGGTCGCGCACGTTATTGCCGGTGACGCCCGTCATAATAGCGTCCCCCAGCGCCTGGAAAAAATGAAACGAATCGCTGTGTTGCTGACACGTAGCAGCGTCCAGCCCCAGCCCGGTCGCGCGTTCTATAGTTGCGCCATCCGCCAGTGCACCGGCCGCAGGCGAGTTGCCGTCGATACCGTCGCTGCCGGCGCTCAGGACCGCAATATTCGCGCCCGCAATTTGCTGTGCCACGTGCAGCACGAAAGCCTGGTTGCGCCCGCCGCTGCCGTCTCCGGTTACCGGACATGACAATTCTCCGCCCGATACCAGGCACACCGGCTGGCCCGGATGCGCGCGCAGCAGCAGTTCCAGCCTTTCGAGCAAAGTGTCGGCAGCTTTGGCCAGTGGCCAGTCATCGACCGTGCAGTCGCTCACGGCTACCCAGCCCTGCGCTTTGGCGTGATCGCGCAGAATCTTTACCGCCGCAGCGTTGTCCAGCAGGCAATGCCAGGTGCTGCGGGCGAAGCTCGTCTCGTCAGGTTTCGGTGTTTCGGCGAGTGCTTGCCCGAACAGCGTGCGGATACTTGCGGGCAGTTTTTCCATTAACCCGTAACGCGTGATTACAGCGGCGGCGTCTTCCGCGGTCGAGCTGTCCGGCATGGTCGGGCCGGAGGCTACGGTTTCGGGTTCATCAGGCGGCACGTCCGAGACATATAAGGTGAGCTGCCGCGCCGGAGCAGCAGCCTGCGCCAGCCGGCCGCCCTTGATGGCAGACAGGTGCTTGCGCACTACATTCATGGCCACGATATCGGCGCCGCAGGTCACCAGCATCTGATGCAGCGTGTTGAGATCGCTCATTGAAACGGAGTCGTCCAGCGGCATTTCGGCCAGCGAAGATCCGCCGCCCGACAGCAGGCAGATAAAAAGATCGTTTTCACCGACGCCGCTGGCAAGCTCCAGCAGGGCGGCAGCGGCGCGCGCGCTGCCGGCGCCGGGATACGGATGCTCGCCGACAATCGACACTATACCCGGCACCTGGCATTCGACGGGGCCGACGACAATACCGCCGATCTGGCGCGGCGCCAGCACACCGGCCAGTGATGCCGTCATGCTGCCGGCGGCCTTGCCGAGTGCGGCAACCACGATCCGGTCGAAATCGTCGAGCTCGAGACATTCACTTTCGATTTGCAATGTTGACCCACGCAGCAACACCCGTTGTGGCAACACTTTGTCGATGGCGATGTCGTCGAGCGTGGTCCTGAACAGCTGCTCGAGCATGGCCTTCATAATTTGCCGAGCACTTCCGGGTTGACCGGGTTTGGCGGGCGCTGGCCGGTCAGCACGGCGATGGCGTTTTCCGCCGCCATTGTGCACATGCGGGTGCGGGTGGCGATCGACGCGCTGGCGATGTGCGGCACCAGCACGACGTTATCCAGCTGCAGCAGGGCAGGGTGCACTTCGGGTTCGTTCTCGAACACGTCCAGCCCGGCACTGGCGATAAGACCGGCATGCAGGGCATCGGCCAGTGCCAGTTCGTCGACTACCGGCCCGCGCGAAGTATTGACAAGTATTGCCGTCGATTTCATCAGTGCGAGCTCATCGGCGCCGACATAGTGATGCGTGTCATCGGTCAGCGGCACATGCACCGAGACAAAGTCGGCAGCGCGTAGCAGTTCTTCCTTGCTGGCATAGTTCAGCCCCAGTTCCTGCTCGACTTCCTGCGCTGCACGTTGGGTATCGTGATAAATCACACGCATATCGAAACCGCTTGCCCGCCGGGCTACTGCCTGACCAATCCGGCCCAGCCCGAGTATGCCCAGCGTCTGGCCGTGGATGTCGTGACCGCTCATCAGGTTGATCTGCCACTGCTGCCAGAGACCGGCACGCAGGAAACGGTCCGCCTCGGCCACGCGTCTTGCGGCCGCCAGCAAAAGCGTAAAAGCAAAATCGGCGGTAGTGTTGGTAAGTACCCCGGGCGTGTTGGTAACGACGATGCCGCGCCTGGTGGCGGCCGGGATATCGATGTTGTCGAAGCCAACCGCAACGTTGGCGATCACTTTCAGATCCGGCGCGGCGTCCAGGAGGGCGTCGTCGATGTGATCGGTCAGCTGGCATACCAGTGCCTGCCGGTCGGCGATGCGCGCCGGCAGGTCATGCGGCGCGATGCCGGACGCGGAATCTTCATAGTCCACTTCACAGCGCCCGGCAAGCAGTTCGATTGCTTCCGGATAAACGTGACGGGTTACCAGTACCCTGGGCTGCATGGCGCCTCCGACGGCAGGGACGCCATGTAGTTTACACGCTAGTCAAACAGCGGCAGACCACTGGGCACGCTGCGCGGCACGTCGCGTCGCAGGTCGATGCTGTCCGGATCGGTGAGCGCATGGAGAAAATCCACCAGCCGGCGGATTTCCCAGTCACGCAGCTGCCGTGGCGGCAGCTCGCAGGCCGCGGCGATAGCTTCACGCGCCAGCTGGTCGTCGTGCACCAGGAAATCCAGTGCATCCAGATCATCACGTAACGGCAGCACTGCCTGGCTGCGGTCGTAGTCGCGCAGCGATGCGACCGGGTCGAGATGATGCCGAATCATCGCCTCCAGCGAATCGAACGCACCGTTGTGACCCCACGGACCGGTGAGCGCGACATTGCGCAGCGTCGGCGTGCGAAAGCGAAAGCGGTCGGTCGGGTTGCCGGTGACGCGCTCGCGACCGAAGTCTTCACGACCGGATACCCCGTCGCCCTTGCCCGGCCCGATCTGCGGCACTGCTACGGCATAAAATTTGTGATCGGTCTGGAACTTGCCGCTGTGGCACCCGCTGCAGCCGGCGCGGCCATTGAACAACCACTTGCCGACACGGGCATTCCAGCTCAGCGCACCGCGTTCGCGCCGCAGGTAACGGTCATAGGGGCTGTTGTCGGCGCGCCAGGCGTGTGCCTCGAACGTGGCGATGGCGTTGGCAGCATGCACATAAGTGATGTCAGCAGGCTGATCGATATCGTCATAGGCGGCGCGAAACAGCTCGACATAGGCGGGGATCTCCCGCAGCCG
>JABDJB010000033.1 GCA_013003425.1 Gammaproteobacteria bacterium
CCGCAGATATGCACCAGGCGGCCGTGGCGGGTATACGACAGGGTGTCATACAGGGTATCGAGCGTGATCGTGCCGGTGCCAGCCAGCAGGGTCGGCGTGAATGTACCCTCTGCCGCATTGTCGGCCACCGTGTTCAGCTCGGTATGCGTGGCATTGACTGCGCCAGTCACGCCGGGAAACGATGCCTGAATGGTCGATTTCAACAGCCTGATGTGGTCGTCGCCCTGGCTGACGTTATCGGTCGATACCGGGTTAGCGCTGTCCAGGTCATCGATATACGTTGCGGTTTCCAGTCCCATTAGACAGCCCTCATTTGCATTGAATTACCGCTGAACCGGGCGGCCTGCGCCCTGGTGTTCAGGTCGTCGACATAGCCGTTGAACAGCTGCAGATACCCTTCGGCCTGGGTGATCGCCTCGCGGTACGTGGCTGCTTCGGCCAGCAGCGCGTACAGGTACAGATTCGGGTAGTTGGTCACGATATCGTTGGTATCTTCGGAATCGGTCAGTGCGGACAGTTTGGCGTAGTAGAAAATCTCCACCTCGCTGGTGCTGTCGGCCGTCGGGTGCGGAATAATTTCGATGCTGTTCGCCAACAGCGTGTAAAACTTGTAATTGCCGGACAGCAGCCGCCGCTTCTCGTCGGCCTGCTCCGGCGTGACGTACTCGAGCGGGTATGCCGTGCTGCTGGCCGTGGCCTGGATGTGCCGCAGCTCCAGCAGGTCAGTGGGCAGTGACCAGAAGCCATCCGTCGGGGTGCTGGTGCTGCGTTTTTCCATTTCAGTCAGGCGCAGCACGGTATTCAGGCGCGCTTCGGCCATCAGCAGGAAATCGCTGTACATATCCGTCAGGTCGTTGCGCTTCAGGTAGCGCTCGAACAGGGTAAGCAGTTCGGCGCGGGTCATGACGTCTTTTTCGGAAACTGGATTAGCCGCTTACGCGACTGGATCCCGCCGCGGGGATTGAGCGGCGCCCTGGGCTTCGGTTTCGGTTTCATTTTCCGTTTCATTATCGCACCTTGTACGGGGCCGATTCACTGCTGGCCATGAATTTGGCGAGCGCCTTTTCGCGCGTATGCTTGTCAGGACTGGCCAGGTCCGGGTATTTCTTGCACAGGTAGTAATGATCCAGCTGCGGTATGGAGAGCGCCCAGCGTGACCATTTCAGGTCCCGGGTTGGGCGCTCCACCTGCATACGCTGGTTCATTTCCAGCCGTGCCTTGCGGACGTTGGTGTCCATCACCAACCGGGAGTACAGCTTGTCCTCGTGCGGAACGTACCGAAACTCCCGGTCGATGATATCGTCCATTACGCCACCATGGCCGTGTTGGTCAGGACGTCGGCATACAGCGCCTGCGCCTTTTCGTTCAACACTGCCAGGCTGCCGTCGACGGACATGATCCGCTTGTCGGCAAGACCCGTCTTCGCGACCGGCTCGACCTTGTAGCCGTGCAGGTACGACAGCCGCAGGTACTGGAAGTCCAGAATATGGATTTCCGCGTCGTTGGTATCAACGTACTGCTGCAACCGGTTCGGGACCAGCTCCAGGCTGCCGAAATCGGTGATGAAGTAATTCACCGTACCGAGTGCGGCGGCCGGGTCGCGGCTGCGGCTCTGGTCACTCTGCAGCGTGGCGATCTTTGCCGTATCGGTGAACATGTACTCCGAGATCAGGCGGATCGCTTTCGGCACGCTCATCAGTACCTGTGATTCGCCGCCCTCGTTGTACACGCTCTCGACCAGGTCGCGGATCGTGGCCTCACTGATCGCTGCCGTGGTGCCGGCCGTGTAAACGTCGGTCAGGCCGTCGGCCGTGTTGTAACCGCCCGCGGTGCCGGTCGCACCCAGATCGATGTTGGTTTCCATCCAGGTGGGCAGTCCGCCCAGCTTGCCGGCCACGGTATCACCGTCGTCCGCCACACTGGCCTGGTTTTCCAGCACGATGGCTTCACGGTCCCGGCGCAGCTCGATCTGGCGCCGCGCTACCTGGTAGGCGAGCTCGTCCGCACGGCCAATGGTGCCGCTGTTGCGTGCCCTGGTGGTGACCGATACGCGTTTGGTGCTGATCTGGCAGTGATTGCCGACCCGCGCGCCACCGGTCGCATCGTTCGCGGTCAGGTCCGCGCCGTCGATGGCCGCGTTGGTAAGATCGGGCGTCGCCAGCGTGTCCTGCGTCCAGCTGTGGTAGCTGTTGCTGACCGACATAGTGCCGGCCCGGTCGTGAAAAGGAAGCGGGACGTTGGAAATGTCCCAGATTGCTTGCATGACGTCCTCGTTGATAAGGCCGTCACGTGCTACGCCATCGAGGTCGGCGCCTGACCATTCGTCTGCCGGATTTGGCATGTTTAGCTCCTGCTAATCAGTGAGCTGATCGCGGCTGTCTTGTCGTCGGATGTGCCGCGCTTCGCTCGTTGAATCAATGCGGCGCGCTCCTGGGCTGGCGATTGCTTGCGGGTCGGCGGCTTTTGGCCTTTCGGGGGATTGCTTTGCAGCTGTTCCCGCTTGGCCTTGCCCGCCGCTTCCCGCTTGCGGTACTGCGTCAGATCGTGCAGTGCTTTGATAACACGGTGATCCGTGATGCCGGAGTATTCCCATTCACTGAACCCGTATTGCTTGAACGTGTCCAGCTGTTCGGTCCTTGCCGCCGCTTTCGCGTCCGGGTCGGCCCATTTCGGGAAAGTCTTCAGCAACAGCTCGGCTTCCTGCTGGTCATCTCGCTGCTGCATCTGCTGGACGTGATCTACCACCTCTGGTTTCACATCCTTCAGCATTTCAGCCAATTCGACCAGCTGCCGCCGGGCTGCCATCAGTTCAAGCTGCTGCTCGTTCTGCTGTGCTTCCCAGTCGTCGCGCTCCTGTTGCAGGTCTTGGTGATCCCGGAAATGATCCTTCAGCTGTCCGACAGTCATGTTCTCCATGCCGTCGGGCATCGGTATCTCCAGGTCATAGTCGACCTGTGACGGGTCAGTCGGTGCAGCAGCATCTTCTGGCGCGGTGTCCTGCGCTTCGGCCGTCTCCGGCAGTTGCTGCTCGTCCTGCTCCGCTGCAGCGTCCTGCTGCGGCTCTGATTCGTCGGGGTCTCCCCCGGTGATTAGCTCAGAGATTGCCGCAATATCGCTCTGCGGCTCGTCGGGGTGCGGATCGTCCGCTATGTAGCTTGTCTCCAGTTCAGGCGGCATCAGTCGTTACCCCATTAATCCAATTGTAGAACCGCGAGTGTACCCTGTCCAGCGCGTCGATTTCCTTTAACAGCTGGCCTCGCCGGCCTGGCTGGCGCGTGCGCACGATCTCATCGGTCAGTTTTTCCTTTGCCTCGTCGAAAAACGACTGCATGTAGGCGCCAGCTTCTTCCTTTGTGGATTTACGCGGCATCGGTCTGCCCCTGCGGCTCTGGCGCCTGCTGTTTCAGGCTTTCCAGCTCGAGGTCGGCGATTCCCTTCGCGGTTAGTTTCAATTCCTCGATGCCGGCTTTTAGCTCGGCTTCCCATCGATCGAATTGCAACTGAGTGTCGTGCTTATAGCGGTCCAGGCCCTGTTCCTGGTCAAACATGCGCTGCTTGAGGTCTTCCTCAGCCTGCGCACGGGCTTCCTGCATTTGCGCCTTGCTCTGGTAGGCTCGCTGCGCTTCCTCGCTGTCGGGATCGATGTAGAAGTTCTCGACCGCATCCAGGTCCGCGCTGCGCACCCAGTCGGCCAGGGTTTGATAGATACCACCCGCATCGGTCAGCACGCCGTCGAGCCCCAGCTGCATGGCCTGCATTTGATATTGCAGGTTCATCTGCAGGTTTTGGCTTCGCTCGCGCCGCTCGGCATCGGACAGGCCTGCCACGATTTTGACGGTTTCACGTGGGACCCAGCGCATCGGCTTCGTTTCCGCCCATTTGCCGCGCAGCTTGGCGCTCATGCTGCCGTCGTAGTAGCAGCGCAGCGCCTCGTGGATCAGCATGAACGTGCGCCGGAACAGCCCTTCGACCAGGTTGCGGCAGTAATAGGTGGTCATGCGCTCCCGGTGCCCGTATTCGTTCACCGCAGCCGTGGCGCTGGTGCCGGCCAGCTGCATGGCGCCTGATTGCATATCCACCGCACCACCGCCGCGCTCGGTGCGCACCTCGTCGAGGTATTGCAGCGCAGACAGGCAGCTGGGGCCGGTATCGTTGAACGGGATCGGGATCAGGCCATCCGGGCTACGCATCCGCACAATGCCACCGGGCCGGCTCGAGAGCACGTCTTGCATGTTTACTTCACCTTCCACCGCGCCGAAACGGGTATTGTTGGCGTGGTTCTGGTTATCCAACCACTGCCGCAGCACGTGCGTTTTGGCATTCTCGACCTGACACATTTTGTCGTACATGCTCAGCCCGATCACCCGGTTGGGCACCACCAGGGCGCTGCCGGTCGCATACGGTACGAACTTGGCGCGCTCCTTTTTCAGCATCACATTGGCTTCGTAATTACCGGCCAGGAAGTGCCACAGCTCGGGCTCGCCATCCCCATCGCAGTCCATCCAGGCGTAGCAGTAATAAACGTCGACCACTTCCGTGCTGGTCTCGAACCCGCCGCGGTGGTCGTCGCTGCTGAACTGCCGCTCCTGGTTGGTGTAGTACGTTTCGTAATTGAGCGCAGACAGCTCGGCGACTGCTGCCTTACTGCAGCCCATTTCCAACAGCTCGCCGCGGGTATGCAGCCGCTTTTCGCCCACAAACCGGATATCGGTCAGGTCCTGCGACTGATGGCCGCTGGAGAACAGCATGAACTCTGGCGCGATGCTCTCGACGCACAGCTTTTTGTACTTCTGCGTGTGCTTGCAGGTGATATCCAGCTTGCTGGGGTCGTCGGCATTATCGCTCTGCTGCGTGCATTCGATGCTGTGATGCGGCCCGGTCGGCGTCATGTACTCGGTCAGATCCATTTCATCGACGGCCTCGTGTTCGGTTTCCCATACCTTGCTGTACTCGTCGACATACACCTTGAGCCAGCCGTTCTGCAGCAGCAGCGCATTGTGGGCCGCGCTGTAGAACTGGTCGTACAGGTTGCTTTTCTGCGCCACGTGCATTACGAAATCGCTCTCCAGCTGCGCCTGGGCTTCATCCTGCTCGCCATCGGCTTCAAACTCGATCAGGGTGCTTTTCAGCATCGGGCTCAGCTCAGCCATGACAGAATCAACCGTATCGGCGATATCCATGCTGATGATTGCGCTGCGGCCTTCCACTTCATCGCCGCGCAATCGCCCGAAGTACCGGCGCAATGCGTTCTTGTGGTTTTCGGCCAGCTCAGTGCCGTCATAGCCGCGTGCGTGCGTGATTTCCTGGCCCAGGATGGCCAGTATTTCTTTATCGTTCATTGTCCGATTGCCCTGTTCAGGTATGAATAGTCCAGATCACCGCTCCAGCTGTCGTCGTGCTTGCGGGTGATGGCGAAATACCGCATCGCATCCGCCGCGTGGCTGGTCCAGTCGTGCACTGGCTTGAAGATGCCACGCTTATCGTCCAGCTCGTTGCGGTACAGCGTCAGCGCGTTGATGCCTTGCTCGCAGTGATCCGAATCGAAATAGCACCGGGACAAGATGCCGCGGACTGCCTCAATTCCATCAATAACCTCTTGCTGAGGTGCGACGGTAAAGTTAATGCCCAGCTGTCGCGCCTGATGGAGACGAGTAAGACCTGTCCCAAGCTCGCGAACCTTGAGATCATGCGGGCCAATGTGCTGCCCGTAGTTGTATCCCTTGCGTTCCAGGTGACCGATAATGTCAGGTAGTCCAATGTTCGTATACTCCTCGTAGTCGATCAGGTGGATTTCGCTGCCCACGTGCTGCACAAACCAGATCGCCGTGCTGTCCCGGATACCGATATCCCAGGCCGTGATGACCTTATGTGTCTTGTCATACGGCACCTTAGTGATGCGGTCCTGCTCAATGGCATCCTGCATTTCACGGCCGTAAAACGCGCCGACAATGGCCGCGGTGAAATCACACTCCATTTCCTGCGCATATTCGCGGGTCGTCAGTTCCTTTTTGATCTGGCGGAGCTCGCTGTCCGGCAATACACCCGATTCGCTAGCTTTATGCATTGCGCGCTGCCATCCCTCGCGCTGCTCTGCTCGTTCGTACAGCTCTTTAAACAGGTTTGGTCCCTGGGGTGTCCCGATGAAAATAGCGCGCGGTTCATGCTCCGCTGTAAGGCGGTCTGACAAAGCGGGACGGATGACCTCAGACCAGAGTCGCGGGGACATTTGTGCGACCTCGTCCAGCACCACAGAATCATGGTACAGCCCGCGCAGGCTATCGGGATTGTCGGCGCCGTATAGTCGTATTCTCGCTCCATTGGGGTAATCAATGCGCAGTTCACTCTCGTTCATCGTCGCACCTGGTATCACCCGGCTGAAATGCTTCAGGTAATCCCAGGCAATGGCTTTAGCCTGCTTCAATAGCGGCGCCACATATGCGCCGCGGGGGTTATCCAGGGGGCAGCTCAGCACATCCCGGATCAGCTGGTTAATGGCGAAGTAAGTCTTACCCCAGCGGCGATGGCAGACCAGCACGTTGAAGCGCACCAGCCGATCGTGCTCGATCTGCTGCTCGGGCCGTGGTTTGTAGGGGATGACTACTTTTGCCACGTAATCACCAGCTCGCCGTCCATGTCCAGGTCAATGGTTTGCTGCGCCAAGTTGGGCAATGTCTTGTTCAACAGTATCTCAGCCGCCCTGATCTGCGTGCTGGTCATCTGGTTTTTTCCAATCACATGATTATGCAGGCGATTTATCAGCTGACTGGTGCGAATCTTATCGCGGGTGCGCTGGACTTGCGTGAGGTTCTTTCTGACTGCCATTAATCGGGGATAATCGGCCTTTAATGAGCGATTCTACGTCATTAATCGACCGGAGTATATACACTGGGGCTTTGACGAGGTCGTAATACTCGAGCTGGCTCGGGGTGAATCGATTCCGCCCTTGTTGGTTTTTAATCTCCACCAGGAAGCACTGGCCATTACGGGTACACAGCAGGTCAGGCACGCCACCGCCCACGGCTGACAGGTCAGTGACGTGGTGGCCTGACCGGCTCAGTGCCTGAGCTATCTGGCGCTGATTAGCATCGACCTTGCGGGCATACCTCACCCGTTCAGCCGGTGTTTCAGGTATTCCCAGCCAGCCGCCGCCATGGCCGTGATGGCCAGGATAATACCCCAGCCGCCCACAACCCTGATCCACTGTTCCTGCCTGCCCTTGCGGGTTTCCTTTTCCTTGATAAGCGAGCTGATGTACTCGTGGTGCTTGCGATGTGTTTCCACATCCAGCGTGCGCCTTTTCTCCAGGTGGGAAGTGACAGCCTCAGCGATTTCAGCGATTTCGCCGCTGCTGAGCTGGGTCATTCTGCGCAGGTCAGCTCGATGGTGCAGTTACAGGCTTCTTCCACCTGGGCACGGAATGCAGGCCGCTCACTGGCCGGCATGTTCTCGCAATAGGCTTCAATGCCTTCACCAATGGTTTCGGCACCTTCACCGATCTGTTCGGACAGGAGTGCGCAGCCACTGAACAGCAGGGCTATACCAATAAACAGGGGTGTAACAGTTAATGGTTTCATAGTGTTACCTCATGTGATTGACAAAAACAATAATAGCAAAGCAACAACAGGGTTACCGTGAATTAATCGCAAGTTATCCACAGGGGCGGGAAAGAAAAAAAAAGGACTGCGCAGCTGAGTCAGCCTGCCTCAAGGCCCTATTCGCAAGCGGGGCACGGCAGAACAACACGCTGCAGTGCGGCGAGACAGCCTGCGGCTGCTCACCTGAGGCGGCGGCTGCGCAGCTCTGCTAGGGGATGCGGAAAATACTAGCATCTTGTCAAGTGCTAATTCAATGTGTCACCGGGTGGTGACTGACGAACGGTCGTTTTACTCCCCCTCGATGTTCACCAGCGATCTGATGAGGATTCGGCAAATTCAAGCGCCAAACAAACTTTGTCCCACACCTCTAAGGCGCACTTCTTCTCATCGACGACAGATAGCAGATCAACTATTACCGATGCGTTGTGCTTTAATCCATCCCGCTGCTGCTCTGCGCGTTCCTTGTCCCGCGCCAGCCGTTCGATCAGGTCGGCAGACGGGCAATGACCGATTGTTGACGCTCGTAAAGCCTTAACCATGTTTTGCACTTCCTCGTCCTTCACCGGGGTTAGGGCGCAAGCACATGCCTCAATAAGGCTCTCCGGCACTTTTAAATAATGTGGCTCGCCTTTTTTGCGAGATGCATAGTTAAATGGTCCTTTTAATTGCTCTGCAAGGTTATTGTCAGTCATTTCATTGTCTCCGGTTATGGCCGTCCCTGGCCGGATGGGTTAGGCGACGCGGTTAGAAAGTATATTTATTGCGTCTTCGGTTCGCTGAATCAAAACGGCTTTGCTGCGTTTCATCAACCGCTTTACCTCAAAATGATCAGCGGGCAAAGGATTTTCAGCATTATAAAGTGCCTGCCCAATAACCCGCGCTAAGTCGTTTTTGGTCCAGTTTTCAAGTTTGCCTAAGTTTTTCATTTCATTGTCTCCGGTTTGTGTTGTTGACATATAATGGACTATACCGTACAGTACAGTCTCTGTCAACAACTGTACAGGAAAACAGATGATCAATCGCAAGCAACTCCGGCCGGAAATTCCGGCTAAGCTCCACAAACCTCTGCAGCGGTATGCCACCGCGCACAGTGTCAATACCACCGCGGCTGTGGCACTCCTGCTTACCCAGGCGCTGCGGCAGCTCAAATACATTGAAAAGGAAAAAGCATAATGAACATAAACGATCTATATCCCAGCAAGTACCTGAAATCCGATGATATCGGGCAGGCCCGCGTTACGCTGCAGGTGGCAGCCATTAAACTGGAAGAGGTGGCCGAAAACGAAAACGCCAAACCTGTCATGCATTTCAATGGCAAAGACAAGGGCATGGTCCTGAACAAGACTAACGCGCTGATGTGTGCGCACGTCTGGGGCGGGGATACTGAAGCCTGGACCGGCCAGTGGCTGGACCTGTTCGTCGAACCGAAAATGTTTCAGGGCAAGGTAGTCAATGGGCTGTCAGTCGCCCCAAAGCTGCCACAGACGGCAGCTGCGCCGGATACGTTCCAGAACGCGGCAGACCTGGCGCGGCCCCCGTCGCAGCCCAATACGGATTCGGCAGCGCCTACACCCAGTACGCCGCCGATCGACGACGATATACCCTTTTAACCCTCTGGTATCAATGGAGAATCAAACATGAAACCATTCGATGAAATATGGGACGCGTTCGACAGCCTGACCGACGATATCCACAATCTGCAGTGCGATGTCGACGAACAGCTGAAACGCATCGACGAAGCACTGGTAGCGCTCGAGCTGCGCACGATTTCACTGGAAAAGGAGCGTAGCGAATGAACCTGTATGACATAGCCGACAATATTCGCGAGCTG
>JABDJB010000034.1 GCA_013003425.1 Gammaproteobacteria bacterium
CCGGAAAAGCTGGCCGATCTGGTCGCCGGGCATCTGGGTGTTGAGGTTGACGAAAAGCAGCGGTTGTTGGAAACCCTGTCGATCGAGGATCGTCTGGAACGGGTCTATGCGCATATGCAGGGCGAAATGTCGGTCTTGCAGGTAGAGAAAAAGATCAAGACCCGCGTGAAATCCCAAATGGAACGCACGCAGCGCGAATACTATCTGAATGAACAGATGAAGGCCATTCAGCGAGAGCTGGGCGATGGCGACGATGGCGCAAACGAGGTCGCCGAACTGGAAGAAAAAATTGCCGAGACCAAGCTTTCGCCAGAAGCGCGCGAAAAGGTCGAGGCCGAAGTCAAGAAGCTGAAGTCGATGTCACCGATGTCGGCAGAGGCGACAGTTGTGCGCAACTATCTGGACTGGATCCTTGCTATCCCGTGGGGCGTCAAAACCCGCGTGAAAAAGGATCTGACCCGCGCTCAGAAAGTGCTGGATGACGATCACTACGGTCTGGAAAAGGTCAAAGAGCGGATCGTCGAATTTCTGGCTGTTCAGCAGCGGTCGAAGAAGCTGAAAGGCCCGATCCTGTGTCTTGTCGGACCACCGGGCGTGGGCAAGACATCCTTGGGCAAGTCGGTTGCGCGGGCAACGGGGCGCGAGTTCATCCGCATCTCTCTTGGTGGCGTGCGCGACGAAAGCGAAATTCGCGGCCACCGGCGCACCTATATCGGTTCGATGCCCGGCAAGATCGTGCAAAACCTGGCCAAGGCAGGCGTGCGCAATCCACTGTTTTTGCTTGATGAAATCGACAAGATGTCGATGGATTTCCGTGGCGATCCGTCATCGGCGCTGCTCGAAGTGCTCGATCCGGAACAGAACGCCACCTTTGCCGATCACTATCTCGAGGTCGATTTCGACCTGTCCGACATCATGTTTGTGTGTACCGCCAACAGCCTGAACATTCCGGCGCCACTGCTGGACCGGATGGAAGTAATCCGGCTGCCTGGTTACACCGAAGACGAAAAAATGAACATAGCGCGGCGCTACCTGGTGCCGAAACAGATGAAGCACAATGGCCTGCGCGAAGAGGAGCTGAATATTGCCGACCCGGCGCTGCGTGATGTCATCCGTTTCTATACGCGTGAGGCGGGCGTGCGTAATCTCGAGCGAGAAATTTCCAAGGTGTGCCGCAAGGTAGTCAAGAGCCTGTTGCTCAAGACGGAACAGAAGGTGACACGTATCACTGCGCGCAGCCTGAACAAGTATCTCGGTGTACGCCGGTTTCGTTACGGGCGTGCCGAAGAAAACGATCAGATCGGACAGGTTACGGGCCTGGCGTGGACAGAAGTCGGTGGCGAATTGCTCACCATCGAAGCTGCGACAGTCGGTGGTAAGGGCAAGCTGATCCACACCGGTCAACTCGGTGACGTGATGCAGGAGTCGATCCAGGCCGCCATGACGGTCGTGCGCAGCCGCGCCAAGGTGCTGGGTGTCGACGAGGAGTTTCACCAGAAGATGGACGTGCATGTTCACGTGCCTGAGGGCGCCACGCCGAAAGACGGGCCCAGTGCCGGTGTCGGCATGTGTACAGCGCTGGTTTCCTCGCTCACGCGTATCCCGGTGCGATCCGATGTCGCCATGACCGGTGAGATCACGCTACGCGGCGAAGTGCTGCCTATTGGCGGACTGAAAGAGAAGCTGCTGGCTGCTCATCGTGGTGGCATCAATACCGTGCTGATCCCGATCGAGAACGAGAAGGACCTGGCCGACATACCGAAAAATATCAAGGACAAGCTCGAGATCCGCTGTGTCAAGTGGATCGACCAGGTGCTTGAAGTTGCGTTGCAGCACCCGCCGGTTGTCTCGAAAGGTGGCAAGGGTGGCAAGGAGAGATCGGAAAAAAGCCAATCGGAATCAAGTGATACGGTGCGGCCTCATTGATATGGTGACCTGCCGGCGGAGTGCTGGTATATAATCTGCCGCCAGACGATGGCCCGCACACCGCGGGCCGCTGGCATTTTGCGGGACGTGAAATCATACGTCTCGCCGTAATCGAACGAGGAAGGTAAATGAATAAAGGCGAGTTGATAGAGGCCGTGGCTGATGCCGCTAATCTCTCACACAGTGAGGCTGACCGTGCCGTGGATGCGGTGATCAGCTCCATCACCAAGACCCTGCAGAAGGGCGAGAATGTCACCCTGGTCGGGTTTGGCACGTTCTCGGTCAAACGCCGCGCTGCCCGTACCGGTCGCAACCCGCGTACCGGCGAACCGCTGCAGATTCCGGCCAGTAACGCACCAGGTTTCAAGGCTGGCAAAGGCCTGAAGGATGCCGTAAACTAGCGCGCCCTCGGCCCGGGTGCACTGGGTGCTTAGCTCAGCTGGGAGAGCGTCGCCTTTACACGGCGAAGGTCGGGGGTTCGATCCCCTCAGCACCCACCAGAAAACGCGGAGCGGTAGTTCAGCTGGTTAGAATACCGGCCTGTCACGCCGGGGGTCGCGGGTTCGAGTCCCGTCCGCTCCGCCATTTAACGAAGGGCGCCCAAGGGCGCCTTTTCTTCTTTAGCTGTAAAACAATACGGGATCGTTCCAATGCTGCAGGCGATACGGGATCATCTGACCGGTTGGGTCTCCATCATCCTCTTCATCGTTATCGGGCTGGCCTTCGCGCTCTGGGGAGTGCCGAACGAGATCACCGGGCAAAATGCGGTGGCACAGGTCAATGGTGAGGAAATTCCGCTGGAAGAGGTGCGGCGCGCCTATCGTGCGCAGCTGAACCAGTTCCAGCAATTCTCCGATGTGTCGCCCGAAACACAGGACCTGATTCGAAACCAGGTGCTGCAGGGCGTAGTCGTGGACGAAGTGCTGGCCCAGCACACGCGCGACGCGGGCTACCATATTGGCAACGACGCTCTCGTGGCGCATATCCGCAATATGGAAGCGTTTCAGGACCAGGGGCAGTTTTCCGTGGACCTGTTCAAGACCCGGTTGTCACTGCAGGGGATAAATCCTCAGTATTTCGAGGCGCAGATGCGACGCGGACTCCGTATCACCCAGGTACGCCGTGGCATCGCCGAAACCGCGTTTGTAACGCGTGAGGAGCTGGAGGCACGCACGCGTCTCGAGCGCCAGCAACGTGTAGCCGAATGGCTGCAGCTGAGTATCGACCCGCAGTCCCAAGACATCGTAATCAGCGATGAGCAGATAGAAGCTCATTACTCCGCTGCGCAGGACGGCTACATGCAGCCGGAGAGCGTTGATATCGAGTACGTAACCATCGAGCTGGCCGACCTGGCCGCCGACGTTGCCGTGACCGAAGATGACCTGCAGGATTATTACCGCAACGAGGTCGACAACGGTCGTTTCCAGGCGCCCGAGGAGCGTGAGGCCCGCCATATCCTGATCGCAGTCGATGACGACACCGATGATGCCGCCGCCAGCCAGAAGGCCGGCGAAGTCCTGGCGCGTCTTGAAGCCGGTGAAGATTTCGCCGCACTGGCCGCCGAGTTGTCCGACGACCCCGGTTCAGCGCCCGAAGGTGGCAGCCTGGGCTGGGCCCAGCGCAGCGCCTATGTCGGCGCGTTTGCGGACACGCTGTTCTCGATGCAGCCCGGTGAGTTGCGTGGCCCGGTGCGCACCGAATTCGGCTACCACGTGATACGCATGGACGGGCAGCGCGGCGGTGTTGCCAAGTCCTTCGAGGAAGTCAGGGACGAACTGGACGTAGAGCTGCGCCGCGTGCTGGCCGAAGACCAGTTTTATGATACCGCTGAGCGTATTGCCGACCTGGGCTTCGAGAATCCCGATACGCTGGAACCGGTCGCCGCCGAGATGGGTTTTACCATCAGGCAGCTCGATGGCCTGACCCGCCGCGGGGGTGATGGGCTGGCGGCCAATGCAGCCGTTATTGATGCCGCGTTCAGCGAACGGGTGCTGGAGCAGGGCGAGAACAGCGATCTGTTAGAAATATCGGCCGAGAGCCGGATGATCCTGCGTGTCGCAGCGCATCGGCCGGCACAGCTGCGCCCCCTCGAGGAGGTGCGTGATGCGATCGTCGCCGAGCTGCGTCAGGCAGCGGCAACCGAGCTGGCTGAAGAGCGTGGTAACGCCCTGTTGGCGCGCGCCCAGGCTGGCGAAGCGCTGGAGTCACTCGCTGCCGAAGCCGGTGTCGAACTCAAGGCGCGTGAGTCCTATCGTCGCACCGCCGCACTGCCGGCGGCATTGAGCGAGGCGCTGTTCCGCGCGCCGCGCCCGTCGGAAGGTGGGGTGACTCACGAGGGTGTCGTTCTCGACGATGGCAGTTATGCGTTGTTTGCGCTGCACGAAGTCGTACCGGGAAATACCGATAACCTTGGTTCGCCGGACACCGTCGCGAATCAATACGGGATCGGTGATCTGACCGCCTACGTAACGACGTTGCGTGATCAGGCTTCAGTTCAGCTGCGTCCCGAACTACTCGAGTAAGCTCACCAGCCGCGACTCTTTCGCTGGGTTCTCGTGGGAGCGGCTTCCAGCCGCGACGCTTGCGATGGGCTCTCGTGAGAGCGGCTTCCAGCCGCGACTGCTTGCGACCGCGGCGGGCCTACAAGACGGTGTTCACCGGCGCCTCCGACAAGTCGGCGCCGGCAAACACCGTCTTCTCTCCCGCCGCATCATTCCCGGGTGCGCCCCTGTAGGAGCGGCTTTAGCCGCGAATGATTTGCAACGATGACTCGCGCGAGTGGCCCTGGCCGCGAATGCTGGTGATCGCATCGCGGCTGATGGTGGGTTGGCAGGGTAAATGGAGTCGATCCGGCTTCGCCGGTTCGACGATTGTCTAGGCCAGGTCGGCGGTGGTGTCGGCGGAATGGCCGACTTCACGCAGCTGCCCTTCGGCGCCGGCAACTACCGTCGCAACGGTCAGGTCGCCGGTTACGTTGACCACGGTGCGGCACATGTCGAGAATCCGATCGATGCCGAGGATCAATGCAATACCCGCGGCCGGTACGTTGATCGATTCGAGAATGATGACCAGCATCACGATACCGGCGCTGGGCACCGCGGCGGTACCAATGGACGCAAGCATTGCGGTCAGCACGATTGTTACCTGTGCAGTCAGATCCAGGTCCAGACCGATAGTCTGGGCGATAAAAACGGCAGCGACGGCCTGGTACAGCCCGGTGCCATCCATGTTTATCGTTGCTCCCAGCGGCAGCACGAAAGACGATACTTCTTCGGATATGCCAAGTTTCTTTTCGGCCACATCCATCGTCACCGGCAGGGTGGCGCCGCTGGACGAAGTTGAGAACGCCACCAGCTGTGCGGGCGTAATGGCGCTGAAGAACTCGCCAATCTTCTTTGGCGTAAACAGGACAAGTATCGTGGCGTAGGTAATGACTACATGCGTTGCCAGGGCTGCAATCACGACGCCGCCATAAAGGCCCAGCGCGCGCAGAAGCTCGATGATCTGCGACGGGTCGTCGCCGGCAATGTCGGTTATCGTCGAGGCCAGGAGGCAAAAGACGCCGAACGGCGCCACGCGCATGATGACTTCGACCATCTTTATGACCATCTCGGTCATGGCGTCGAAAAAGTCTATTAGCGGCTGCGCTTTTTCCCGTGGAATCATCAGCAGGGTTACGCCGGCAAACAGTGCAAAAAACACCACCTGCAGCATGCTGCGATTGTTGGATACCGACGCGAATACATTGCTTGGAACCATGTCGACCAGTGGCTGCAGTGGCCCGCGCTCTTTGGCCATGCTGGCCTGGTCCTGGCGGCTGGCGGCGTCATCCTGGTAGGTCTGCATCAGCTTTTCGCGCATCTCATCCGGCACCGTGGCGCCAGGATTGACGACGTTGACCAGCAGCAGTCCGATAATCAGTGCAGCGAGCGTTGTGCAGAGGTAGATGAATATTGTCCGGCCACCAATGCGCGACAGCCGCCGGGTATCAGCCAGCGACGCAACCCCGGTAATCAGGGAAGCCAGCACCAGCGGTACCGCGATTAGCGTCAGCAGGTTGATAAAGATCCTGCCCCACGGAGATATCCAGTCAGTAGTAAAGTCAGACCAGCCCTGGATTGCCGCAATAATGCCGTAGATCAGCCCCAGGAGCAGGCCGATCAGGATCTGCCAGTGGAGTTTGCGGTACCACGGTGTCGTCATCGCTAATTCCGTTCTTGTCGCTTAGTCGAGACTCATGCCGACCGTGCTGTAACCGGCATCGACGTAGAGGATTTCGCCGGTGATACCGGCGGCAAGATCCGAGCACAAAAATGCTGCGGCATTGCCCACATCGTCAATGGTGACGTTGCGTTTCAGCGGCGAAGTATCGGCAACATGACTGAGCATGTCGCGGAAACCGCTGATGCCGGCGGCGGCGAGGGTCTTGATCGGGCCGGCGGAGATGCCATTGACGCGGGTGCCGTGCTCGCCGAGGTCGGCGGCAAGAAACCGCACCATTGACTCCAGGCTCGCTTTGGCCGGGCCCATCACGTTGTAGTTCGGGACAGCCCGCACGGCTCCCAGGTAACTCAGCGTGAGCAGCGACGCGTCACGGTCTTTCATGAGCGGTCGTGCAGTTTTTGCCAGCGCGGCAAAACTGTATGCGCTGATGTCGTGAGCTATCTGGTATCCCTCGCGGGTAATGCTGTCGGTGAAACTGCCGGCCAGCTGGTCACGCGGCGCGAACCCGACCGAGTGTACGAGTATTTCCAGCCCGTCCCAGTGACCGGTCAGCTTGTTGAAACACTCCTCGATCTGGGCATCGCTGGATACATCCAGCGGGATGCTGATATCCGAGCCGAGTTCGGCACCAAGCTTGTCGACGCGTTTTTTCAGTTTCTCAGTCTGGTAGGTAAAGGCGATCTGCGCGCCTTCGCGATGCATTGCCCGGGCGATGCCGCAGGCGATACTGCGTTCGCTGGCCAGGCCGACTATCAGGGCTCGCTTGTTTGTCAGGAAGCCCATCAGCCGCCCGACTGCCGTGTTACGTCGATATACATGACAATACGTTGTCCCGGGTAGAGATATTTCTGCTTGCTCACGGCGCTGTTCCAGCGTCGCAGCTGATTGATACTGACATTAAACCTGGATGAGATGCGTGCCAGCGAGTCGCCCCGGCGCACGGTGTAGTTAACACGCCGCTGCGTACCGGGTGGTGCGGCGACGTCAGGCCCGCTCTTTGCTGCGCCGTGAATCACCAGTCGCCGCCCGACGCGTAACGTGTCGCGTGGTGCCATCCCGTTCCAGCGCGCCAGCTCGCGCACGCCCACACCATGTGCCTGTGCGATATCCCACAACGAGTCCCCGCTGCGCACGGTGTAGCGCAGGCTGTCGCCGCGCGCCGCGGTCTTTTGTGCCAGGCGGTTGTCGGCAGTCAGGTTGTAGTCAGCGGCCGCCTGGCTGGCCGTGGGAATCATCAGGTGACGGCCGGCGCGGATACTCGAGCCACCCAGGCTGTTCGCCTCACGTAACACGCTGACGGTTGTCTTGTGTGCCTGTGCGATCTGGCTAAGCGTATCTCCCTCACGAATCCGGTAACGGGTCCAGCGCACGCGGCGCTCCGCCGGCAGCTCAGCCAGCCGCAGCCGCAGCAGTTGAGCCTTGTTGACCGGGACCAGCAGCCGGTGCGGGCCCTGCGGAGGACTGGCCCAGCGGTTCAGGCCGGGATTGAGCCGATACAGGTCGTCGGTCTCCATATCCGCCATCTGCGCGGCAAGTGCAATATCGATCTGGCTGCCGGTGCTGACAACTTCAAAGTAGGGCTGCTCGGAGACAAACGGCAGGCTGATGCCAAAGTCGTGCGGCGCCGCTACCAGCCTGCTGAGCGCCAGCAGTCGCGGTACATAGGCCTCGGTTTCACGCGGCAGGCGCAGGTCCCAGAAAGTTGCGCCAGCGCCGACGCGACGGATAGCTCGACGCACTTTGCCTTCGCCGGAGTTATAAGCCGCGATGGCGAGCAGCCAGTCACCGTCAAATATCCGGTGCAGCCGCTCCAGGTAGTCCAGCGCCGCCCGCGTGGACTCGATGACGTCACGACGGCCGTCGTACCACCAGTTTTGCTGCAGGCCGAAACGCCGACCCGTGGCGGGAATAAACTGCCACATCCCGGCCGCCTGTCCGTGCGAATACGCGAAAGGATCGAAGGCGCTTTCCACGACAGGTAACAGCGCAAGCTCGAGCGGCATTCCACGTTCGCGAATCTTTGCCACGATGTGTGGCAGGTAGGGGCGTGAGCGGGTAAAGACCCGGTCAAGATAGTCCGGGTGCCGGACGTACCAGTTAAATTCCTGCGAGACGGCGCGGGTGTCACGGTAGGGCAGGCGAAAGCCGTCGGGCAGCTGTGCGAGCAAGTCCGGTGACTGCTCGGTGACATTTATCAGCGTCGCGTTCGGATCGTAAATATCACCGCCGGTATCGCCCCGGGCAACGCCGGAAACGGCGCAGGTAATCGTGGCAATCAGCGTCACGCAGATGGGTCGAAAGACTGGCATTGCGGTATCGTACCGGAAAGCACGGCCGGGCATAAACGTGTCCGCTACAGAGCCTGTCAAGGGCGTATAAACCACCACTAATTACGGTATATTAGCCGTCCATGAGCTCCGACGTACGACCTGAGTGGCTGACCGGCCCCATGGGCCAGGCCCTGCTTGCCAGCGAAACCGCGGCGGTCGAGGAGGCGTTGAGCCAGGTTTTTGGCCTGCACCTGCTGCAGATCGGCAGCTGGGGCCAGCCCGACCAGTTCATCAGATTCGCCCGGACCCAACGCCAGGCGTTGGTCGCCACCGACGGTGTGCCTGGCCTCAGCGCCCGCAGCCGGCCTTCGCGGCTCGGTATAGCCTCGGACTCGGTCGACGCCGTGCTGCTGCCGCATACGCTCGAAACAGACTCACAACCCCACGAAGTACTGCGCGAAGTCGAGCGAGTGCTGGTCGGTGAAGGGCACCTCATCGTCATCGGCTTCAACCCGCTCAGCGCATGGGGCGCACGCCATCTGGCACTGCGTCGCCGGTTTCCCCGCGGTACCCGCCAGCTCATCCCTGAAGGACGCATGCGCGACTGGCTCTCGTTGCTGGGAATGAAAGTCGAGCCGGCAATTCGCTGCGGGCATTGCGCACCAGTCGACCAGGAGTCCGTATTGAACCGGTTGAAATGGTTTGAACGCGCCGGTGCCCGTTACTGGCCGCGGCTGTCCGGTGTCTACGTGCTGGTTGCGCGCAAGCGCGTCTATTCGGTGACTGCCATGCGGCCGCAGTGGTCGCGGCGGCCACGCGTGGCCGGCGGCCTGGTCGAGCCTACGACGCGCTCGGCGGCATGAAAGAGGTGGTGATACATACCGACGGGGCGTGTCGCGGCAACCCCGGACCGGGAGCATGGGCGGCTATACTCAGCGCGCGTGGCTCGGAAAAAGAGCTGTCCGGCGCCGAGGAGCTGACCACGAACAACCGGATGGAGATGATGGCCGCAATCCGCGCGCTCGAGGCGCTAAAGAGGCCGGCCTCCGTGACGATATATACGGACTCTGTCTATCTTTTGCGCGGCGTGACCGAGTGGATGCACGGCTGGAAGCGGCGCGGCTGGAAGACATCATCGCGCAAGCCGGTCAAGAACCGGGAGTTGTGGGAACGTCTCGACGAACTGGTCGGTGCCCATGACATCGAATGGGTGTGGGTGAAAGGCCACAGCGGCGATCCGGGCAACGAGCGGGCCGATGAGCTGGCCAATGTGGCACTGGATCGCATGTTGCAGGCAGACGGTTGAGGCGGCGATGAGACAAATCGTACTGGATACTGAAACTACCGGTCTGGAAGTCGAGGATGGCCATCGGGTCATCGAGATAGGCTGTGTTGAACTGATTGACCGGCGTCATACCGGCACCACTTATCATCAGTACATACGCCCCGACCGGAAAATCGATGCGGCAGCGCTACAGGTGCACGGTATCACTGCCGAGTTCCTCTCTTCGCAGCCGGCTTTCGATGAAATTGTTGCTGAATTTCTCGAGTTCGTCGGCGACGCCGAGCTGGTCATCCACAATGCAGAGTTTGACGTGACCTTCCTCGATTACGAACTGGCACTGATCGATCGGCCGCTGGGTGTAATCGGGGACTACTGCAAGGTTCTGGACACCCTGGCGATCGCGCGGCGGATGCACCCCGGACAGCGCAACAATCTCGATGCCCTGTGCAAGCGCCATGGCGTTCCGACCATCGGTCGCGAGCTGCATGGTGCCTTGCTGGACGCCCGGCTGTTGTCGGAAGTTTACCTGGCAATGACCGGCGGCCAGGTGATGCTGTCGCTGGCGGTTGAGGACGATGCCAGCCAGGCAGCCGCGCTGCAGCACATCGATCGCGCCGGGCTCGAACTCCCCGTCGTGCGCTGCACCGAGCTGGAAAAGGAAGCCCACGAACAGGTGTTGTCGCGAATAGAGGGCGCCTGCGACACGACCAGCGTGTGGCGACGCCTCGAGAGTTCCTGAGCGGCCCGGGCGGTGGTAGTCTCGCGGCTGCGCCCGATCCCGTAACACCCGCTGGTACAGAAGGACTGTAATGGCACAAACATTCACGCAGGCGTTTACACGGAATTTTCTCGGCCACTCGCCGGACTGGTACAAGCTCGCCATCATCGGGTTCCTCGTGATCAACCCGATCGCACTGTTTGTTGTGGGCGAATTCTGGACCGGCTGGTTGCTCGTCATCGAGTTCATTTTTACCCTGGCAATGGCACTCAAGTGCTATCCGCTCGCTCCCGGAGGACTGCTGGCGATCGAAGCGGTATTGCTCGGCATGACCTCGCCGGGGCATGTCTACGACGAGGCGCTGCATAATTTTCCGGTAATTCTGCTGCTTATTTTCATGGTGGCCGGCATCTTCTTTCTCAAGGAGCTGCTGATGTTCACCTTTACCCGGATCATCCTCGGGGTACGCTCGAAAATGCTGTTGTCGCTGCTGTTTTGCGCTGTCTCAGCAGTCCTGTCGGCGTTCCTCGACGCGCTCACGGTGACGGCCGTCATTATTACGGTCGGTGCCGGCTTCTATTCGGTCTATCACCGGGTTGCGTCCGGGCGGAAGTTCCACCACGTCGATCATGATTCGGCCGACGATGAACTGGTCGAGGAAGACCACCGCACCGACCTGTCCCGATTCCGCGCATTTTTGCGCCAGCTGATGATGCACGGTGCTGTGGGTACGGCGCTGGGCGGCGTAACGACGATTGTAGGTGAGCCGCAGAACCTGCTGATCGGCAAGGTGGCCGGCTGGGAATTCGCCGAGTTCTTTATAAAGATGGCGCCTATTTCCATCCCGGTGTTTTTTATGGGTCTGGTGACCTGTGCCACGTTGGAGAAATTCCGCATCCTCGGTTACGGGGCCACTCTGCCGCCTGCCGTGCGCGAAGTGCTGTCGGCCTATGCCGCTGAGGAAGACCGCAAACGTGGATTGCGGGAAAAAGCAATTTTGATGGCGCAAGCCCTGGTTGTAGTCGTGCTGGTGATTTCGCTGGCGCTGCACGTGGCGGAAGTGGGTGTTATCGGTCTGATGATTATTGTGCTGGCAACCTCGTTGACAGGAGTTATCGAGGAGCAGCGTATCGGTCATGCGTTTGAGGAGGCATTACCGTTTACCGCACTGCTGGTGGTGTTTTTCGCTATCGTGGCGGTTATCAACGACCAGGGTCTGTTCCAGCCGGTAATCAACTGGGTGCTCACGCTGGAAGGCAAAACCCAGCTGGCATGGTTCTTCATCGCTAACGGTGTCTTGTCCATGGTCAGCGACAACGTGTTTGTTGCTACCGTATATATTTCCTCGGTGCAGGATGCGCTGGCCGCAGGTGTTATCAATCGTGAGCAGTTCGAATTGCTGGCGATTGCGATCAATACCGGCACGAATATTCCCAGCGTCGCTACGCCAAACGGCCAGGCGGCATTCCTGTTCCTGCTGACATCGGCCCTGGCGCCACTTATTCGTCTGTCATACGGTCGCATGGTCCTGCTGGCAATGCCGTACACCGTAGTAATGTCGATCACCGGGCTATGGGCTGTAATCTACGTATTGTGACCGGTCGCGGAGCGCCTGTATGAAAGTCCTGGTCACCGGTGCGGCCGGTTTTATCGGCATGTTTGTTGCCGCACGGCTACTGGCGCGCGGCGACGAGGTGGTCGGGCTCGATAACCTCAATGACTACTACGATGTGGCGCTCAAGCAGGGCCGTCTGGAGCAGCTGCGTAAACAGCCGGCATTCAGCTTTGTTCGTGCTGATGTTGCTGATCGCAAGGCAATGAAGGAAGTATTTGCCGCACGCTTTGACACTGTCATTCATATGGCAGCACAAGCCGGCGTGCGCTATTCAATTGAGAATCCTGACGCCTATATAGACTCGAACCTGGTCGGTTTCGGCAACATCCTGGAGCAGTGCCGTCACACCGACGTGCAGCACCTGGTATACGCGTCATCCAGTTCCGTTTATGGCGCCAACAAGAGTATGCCGTTCTCGGTGCACGACAACGTCGATCACCCGTTATCGCTATACGCAGCCTCGAAAAAAGCTAACGAGCTGATGGCGCACTGCTATGCGGGTCTCTATGATCTGCCGGTCACCGGGCTGCGGTTTTTTACTGTTTATGGTCCCTGGGGCAGGCCCGATATGGCGCTGTTCAAATTCACCAGGAACATCCTGGCAGGCAAGCCTATCGATGTATTCAATTACGGCAAGCATCGTCGCGACTTCACCTATATAGATGACATAGCAGCCGGGGTCGTTGCCGTCGCCGACAAGGTGCCCGCACCCGACGGCGACTGGTCAGGTGTCAGCCCGGACCCCGGTTCCAGTTTCGCGCCATACCGCATCTACAATATCGGCAACCAGCAACCGGTCGAACTGTTGCGCTACATCGAGGTGCTTGAGCAGTGCCTGGGCTGCAAGGCCGAGATGAACCTGTTGCCTATGCAGCCCGGCGATGTGCCCGATACTTACGCCGACGTCGAGGATCTGGCGCGCGATGTCGGCTATCGCCCGGCGACCCCGATCGAGGCGGGTATTGCCCGTTTTGTCGATTGGTACCGCGACTATTACCCGCAGGGCTGACGCTGTTTTGCGCTGGCCGGACAGCCGTGTAACATGCGCAGCGCAACTCGAGTCAGCGCCTGTTACAGATAGTCATTCATATGAAATGCCCGCATTGTTTACGTTGGTTGCCAGCAGGCATAGTGGCGCTTGTCGTGGCGCCCGCTTTGGCAGCGCCCTGGATTGACCCGGGCGATATTGCCTTACGCGACGATATCCAGCTGCTCTCAGACGCCGGCTACATTACGACGCCGATCACTACCTGGCCGTTATCGTGGGGTGATATCGGGGCAAACCTGGATGACCAGGGCGGCGCGACCAGCCCCGCCGTGCTGCAGGCGCTGCAGCGGGTAAAGCAGGCGCGCAAGGCCGCGACCGGCACCGAGCAATACAACCTCAATTTCCGCTCGTCACTGGCGAGCAACCCGCGACAGCTGCGTACTTTCCAGGACACGCCACGCGAGTCGGGCGAAGTCCGTGCCAGCATGGACTGGACCGGGCTGCGGCTCAGCTACCGGCTGCAGGCAGCCGCGGTAGTCGGCGCCGACGACAACAAGGCAGTGCGCGCCGATGGTTCTTACCTGGGTTTCGTACTGGGCAACTACATCATTTCTGCCGGGCTGCTGGAGCGCTGGTGGGGGCCGGGTCGCGACAGCAGCCTGATACTGTCGACAAACGCGCGCCCGGTACCGGCGTTGTCCCTGCGCCGCAATTTCTCGGATGCACCGGACATCAGGTGGCTGCGCTGGGTGGGGCCGTGGACCGTGAGCCTGATCTGGGGTCAGCTGGAAAGCAGCCGCACGGTGCCCGATGCGCGACTGTTCGGCCTGAGGGTAAATTTTCGCCCGACCAGAAACCTGGAAATAGGGCTGTCACGCACCGCGCAATGGTGCGGGCAGGGCCGCCCCTGTGACGGCAGCACATTTGCGGACCTGCTGCTGGGGCAGGACAATCGCGGTGAAAATACGGAGCTGGAGCGGGAGCCGGGCAATCAGCTGGCCGGTGTCGACTGGCGCTGGCGCCTGCCGCTCAGACTGCCGCTGGCCTGGTACGGGCAGCTGATCGGCGAGGACGAGGCAGGCGGTCTGCCATCGCGTATGATCGGTCAGCTCGGCCTGGAGACCTGGGGCTATTCCGCGAGGTTTGGCGGATCGTGGCGCGGGCACCTCGAGTTTGCTGATACTGCCGCCGAGTTTTACAAGAATGACGTCCGTTACGACTATGCATACGAGCACTTTATATATAAGGATGGCTATCGTTATCGTGGCCGCACCATTGGACATGCTCTGGACAACGACGGGCGCATGATCACGCTGGGAGGCACTTTCGCCAGCGAATCGGGTGACCACTGGTACGGTCTGCTGCGCATCGTCGATCTCAATCGTGGCGGCAGCGAGGCCAACACCCGCGCGCCGCGCAGCCTCGACGTTGCAAACATCGAGCTGGGGTACAGCCGGTTGATGCAGGGCGGCCGGCTGGCAGTTGGTGTCGGCCTGGACCAGGCAGACGACCGGGTGACCGCACAGGACGACACCGAGGTTCGCGGCCATGTTTCCTGGCAGGGTAGTTTTTGATGATTGAGTACGCGCGAATTACCGCAGTAGTGGCGCTGCTGCTGACCGGACTGCATGCAAGTGCACAGACTCCCGACCAGCTGCAGCTGCTCAATGCACTGTCGCCCGAGCAGCGTCAGCAGGTGCTGGAACAGGTAATGGGTGAGTCAGGCAGTGGCGGGACCGAGGTGCCGGAGTTTCCGCCACTGATGATGGACGATTCGTTGTCCACCGACCTGCTGGTTGAAATGCTCACCCCGGAAGAGCCGCGGGTGGAAGGCGACAGCAAGATTGTCGTGCGCCTGGGTTTTGACGAAGAGCTAAGCCCCGAGCGGCGCGTGGAAATCGAGCGTGCGCTGCATCCGCGGGTTGCCGGGCTGCTGGGAGCGTCGTTTTTTGAACTCGACCGTCAGGGGCGGCTGATCATCGACGATTTTCACGTTGTTCCACTGGCCGGGCTGACCGCCGAAGAGGCAGCAATCCGCATCCAGGCCGAACCGGGTTTTCGCGACCTGGAAGTTGAAGTCAGCCTGCTGCCACTGGAGCCGGAAGGCGCCGACTCCCTGGTGCGATTCGGTGCCGAACTGTTCGAAGGTTCGCCGACGACATTTGCGCCGGCTACCGACATCCCGGTGCCCACTGATTACGTGGTCGGTCCGGGTGACACCGTGATCCTGCAGATGTATGGCAAGGAAAACCAACGATACGAGCTGGCAATAACGCGTGACGGTGTATTGCACGTGCCGGAAATCGGCCCGATCAATGTCACCGGGCTACGCTTTTCCGACCTGCGTAGCGAGCTGCAAACCCGCATCCGCGAGCAGATGATCGGGGTTGAGGCCAGCGTCACGCTTGGCGAGCTACGTTCGATCAGAGTCTTTGTTCTGGGTGAGGCGGTGCAGCCGGGCTCCTATACCGTCAGTGGCCTGTCGACAATTACCAATGCGCTGTTTTTCAGCGGCGGCATCAACGAGCGTGGATCGCTGCGCAATATCCAGCTGAAACGTAACGGTCGAACAGTGCGGGTGCTCGATCTTTACCGGCTGCTGCTTACCGGCGATACCCGCGCCGATCTCAGGTTGCAGCCCGGCGATGCCATTTTCATTCCGCCCGTAGGCAAGACAGTTGGTGTTGGCGGCGAGGTGTTGCGCCCGGCGCTGTACGAACTGCGCGACGAGAAGACCGCGGCGGATATCATCGAGCTGGCCGGCGGGCTGCTGCCATCGGCGCTACCGTACTCCGGTCGGCTGGAGCGTATCGGGCCGGATTCGCGCCGCACCGTGGTCGATGTAGACCTGTCGTCGAATCAGGGCAGGCAGACGCGATTGAACAACGGCGATGTGCTATGGGTTGAGCCGGTGCTCGACGAGCTAGCTGTGGCAGTAACCGTGAGTGGTCACGTACAGCGCCCCGGCGTGCGCCAGTACACCCGTGGTATGCGGCTGTCGCAGCTGATCCGTGACAGTGCCGAGCTGCGCGCGCGAGCTGATCTGCGCTACGTGCTGATTCGGCGCGAGACCGGTGCTGACCGCCTGCTGGAGGTTTTTTCTGCTGACCTGAGCCAGGCCTGGGCGAATCGGGGCAGCAGCATGGACCCGGCCCTGCAGCCGCGTGACGAAGTGCTGGTCTTCAGCATCGACCAGGGACGTGCCGAACGCATCGAGCCGCTGTTGCAGCAGTTGCGCCAGCAGTCACGCAGCGGTGAACCGGCCCGGGAAGTTATCGTCGGCGGCCGTATCAACGCTGCCGGCAGTTATCCGCTCGAGTCGGGGATGCGCATCAGCGACCTGGTACGTGCCGGCGGCGGTCTGCAGGAAGCCGCGTACACGCTCAATGCCGAGCTGACGCGCTACGATGTTTCGGGGCGCGAATCACGCCAGACCGAACTGCTGTCGATCGATCTGCAGCGGGCGCTGGCGGGCGATCCCGGCGCCGATATTGCGTTGCAGTCGTATGACAACCTGATCATCAAGGAGCTGCCACAGTGGCAGGTGCAGGAGAGCGTGGAGATCCGTGGTGAAGTGCGGTTTCCCGGCACGTACATACTGCAGCGCGGTGAAAAACTGAGTTCAGTATTGCAACGTGCCGGTGGCCTGACCGAACTGGCCTTTCCCGATGGCAGCGTTTTCGTGCGTGAAGATCTCAAGCGTCGCGAACAGGAGCAGATAGAAAACCTGGCTGCGCGGCTTGAGGCGGATATCGTGGCTTTTTCGCTGCGCGCCGTGCAGACGGAAGCCAACGCGGCGCAGGCTCTGACTATCGGTCAGTCGCTGCTGACGCAGCTGCGCAAGACAAGCGCAAGCGGGCGCCTGGTAATCGATGTCAGCGCCACCCTGCAGGCGCGCGGTGATGCGAACCTCGATGTAGTAATGCGTGACGGCGACAGACTGTTCATCCCTAAACGCACCCAGGAGGTGACGGTACTGGGAGAGGTGCAGTACTCCACCTCGCATATATATGAACCGAGCCTGTCGCGTGACGAGTACATTCGCCGCAGTGGCGGCCTGACCAACAAGGCCGACAAGCGTCGTATCTATGTGGTGCGCGCCAACGGCGCCGTGTTGAGCGGGGCGCGTTCGCGCTGGTTCCAGCGTCCGGAATCGACTGAAATTCGTCCAGGCGATACCGTCGTGGTGCCGCTCGATGCCGATCGCATGAGTTCACTCGCACTGTGGACCAACGTGTCGCAAATTGTTTACCAGCTGGCCCTTGCCGCCGCCAGCGCCAACGCCGTCGGCGTGTTTTAGCAGGAGAAGAACAAGAACATGAATATTACTATTTTCGGTACCGGTTACGTAGGCCTGGTAACCGGCGCGTGCCTGGCCGAGACCGGCAACAACGTCCTGTGTATCGACATAGACGAGGAAAAGGTCGCGCTGCTCAATGGCGGGCAGGTGCCAATCCATGAGCCCGGGCTGACCGAGCTGGTGCATCGCAACGCCGATGCCGGGCGGCTCAAGTTCAGCTCCGATGCTGCGGCGGGTGTCGAGCATGGGCTGTTCCAGTTCATTGCGGTGGGCACGCCGCCGGATGAAGACGGGTCGGCTGACCTGCAGCACGTGCTGGCGGTCGCACGCACAATCGGCCAGCACATGCGCGAGTACCGTATCGTTGTCGACAAATCGACCGTGCCGGTCGGTACCGCTGACCTGGTACGCGCCGAAGTTGCCGGTGTGCTGCAGCAGCGCGGTGAGGCGATTGAGTTCGACGTGGTTTCAAACCCTGAATTTTTGCGTGAAGGCGCGGCCATTGGCGACTTCATGAAACCGGACCGCATTGTCATCGGTACCGACAATCCACGTACTACCGAGCTGCTGCGCATGCTCTACGATCCGTTTACGCGCAATCACGATCGGCTCATTGCCATGGATATCCGGTCGGCAGAGTTGACCAAGTATGCGGCTAACGCGATGCTGGCGACCCGTATCAGTTTTATGAACGAGCTGGCCAACCTGGCCGAGCTGGTCGGGGCCGACGTCGAGCATGTCCGCGTTGGCATCGGCTCGGATCCACGTATCGGCTACAACTATATATATCCCGGCTGCGGTTATGGCGGCTCGTGCTTTCCCAAGGACGTGAAGGCGCTGATAAAGGCCGCTTCCGATGTTGGATACCAGGCGGCGATACTGGAATCTGTCGAAGGCGTGAACGAGCGCCAGAAAGAGGTGCTGCATCGCAAGCTTGCTGATTATTTTGACGGCAACCTGCGTGGCAAGACTATTGCGGTGTGGGGGCTGGCGTTCAAGGCCAACACGGACGACATGCGCGAAGCTACCAGCCGGGTATTGATGGAGTCACTGTGGCGCGATGGGGCGCGGGTACGCGCTTATGACCCGGTGGCGATGGAGCAGACGCGCAAGATTTACGGCAATCGGGATGACCTGACCTTGTGCGAGACGGCTGATGAAGCGACTCAGGGTGCTGATGCGCTGGTCATCGTCACGGAGTGGTCGGAGTTTCGCAGTCCGGACTTTAGTCGGCTGAAGGAGCAGCTGAGTACGCCGCTGATTGTCGACGGCCGCAACCTGTACGATCCCGCGTTCGTAACCCAGTACGGTTTCGACTACCGGTCGATCGGCCGTGCGGTCGAAACGGAGCGGTGACAAGGCGTTGAGCATTCTGCCAGTTGTGCTGTCCGGCGGTTCCGGGACACGGCTGTGGCCGCTGTCCCGTGAGCTGTATCCCAAGCAGCTGCTGGCACTGGTCGGTGACAACACCATGCTGCAGGACACGATTCGCCGCCTCGACGGACTCGACACCACAGCACCACCCCTGGTGGTCTGCAATAACGAGCATCGTTTTATGGTGGCCGAGCAGCTGCGGCAGATCGGCGTTGAACCCGGTGCCATCCTGCTCGAGCCGGTAGGGCGCAACACCGCACCTGCCGTCGCGGTGGCTGCGCTGGCTGCGGCAGATAACATGCGCGGGCCGCATGCGGTTGCCGATCCGTTATTGCTGGTACTTCCCGCCGACCACGTCATCGCCGATGCGGCCGCGCTGTGTGAGCGAATTGCATCTGCGGTGCCGGTTGCCGCCAGTGGTCGCCTGGTTACTTTTGGAATTACCCCGACGCGACCGGAAACCGGTTACGGTTACATCCGCGCCGGCGCCCGCATTGCGCCTGACTCGGCCGGTCTTGCGGTGGATGAGTTTGTTGAAAAACCGGATCACAAAACCGCGCAAAAGTATCTTGCCGACGGCAATTACTTCTGGAACAGCGGCATGTTTCTGCTGCAGGCATCACGCTATCTTGAAGAGCTGGGCAGACATCAGCCTGATATGCTGGCGGCCTGCCAGGGCGCTTACGCTGCAGCGCGCGCCGATCTCGATTTCCTGCGGCTGGACCCTGATGGCTTTGCCGCCAGTCCTTCAAACTCCATTGACTATGCAGTAATGGAAAAAACTGATCGCGCCGCGGTCGTGCCGCTGGACGTCGGCTGGAGCGACGTTGGCAACTGGGATGCGCTCTACGATGCGCAGCAGCCCGATACCCAGGGCAATGTGCTGATTGGCGATGTCGAGGTGGTGCGTAGCGGCAACTGTTATATCCATGCCGGCCACCGGCTGGTTACCGCGCTGGGCCTCGATAGCCAGATCATCGTGGAAACCGCCGACGCCGTGTTCATCGCCCCGCGCAGCGAGGCGCAGGACGTAAAGGAGATCGTCAACCGGCTGAAGGCTGACAAACGCTCCGAAGTGCAGCTTCATCGCGAGGTTTTTCGCCCCTGGGGTTCTGCTGATCGTATCGGTTCGGGCGAACGTTACCGGGTCAACCGGTTGCTGATAAAACCAGGCGGTGAGCAGTCGCTGCAGCGTCACCAGCATCGTTCCGAGCACTGGGTGGTGGTACGTGGCACGGCGGAAATCACCTGTGACGATGAAGTATACGAACTAATGGAGAATCAGTCGGCCTACATTTCGGTCGGCATGGTTCACCGCATTCGCAATTCCGGCGCAGACCCGCTGGAGATCATAGAAATTCAGACTGGCCGCGCCATTGACGACAATGACATTGAGCGGCTGGCAGACTCGTACGGCCGCGCCGGCAAGGATTGATATCGATGAGTGACACCCTGACCTGTTTCAAGGCCTACGACGTGCGGGGCCAGATTCCCAACGAGCTAAATGAGGACATCGTTTATCGGATAGGGCGTGCCTACGTCGAGTTTGTCCGCCCTCAACGGGTCGTCATCGGTCGTGATGTGCGCCAGTCCAGCGAGGTGTTCAGTGCCGCCCTGGCACGTGGTCTGACCGAGGGTGGCGCCGACGTTTACGATATCGGCCTGTGTGGCACCGAAGAAGTTTACTTTGCCACCTTTAACGAGCAGCTGGATGGCGGGATCATGATTACCGCCAGCCACAACCCGGCCGATTACAATGGCCTGAAGTTCGTCCGTGAGCAGAGTCGTCCGATCAGCGCCGACACCGGGCTGCAGGATATTCGCGCTATTGCCGAGCGTGCCGCTTTCAGTCAGCCGGACAAGACGGGCAGCCACCACACGCTTGCAACCGATGAGGCATATATCGGCCACTTGCTGAACTACGTCGAGCGCAGCACGCTGCGGCCCCTGAAGGTTGTGGTCAATGCAGGAAACGGCGGAGCCGGCAAGATAGTGGACCTGCTCGAGCCTCACCTGCCATTCGAATTTATCAAAATCCATCACGAACCCGACGGCACTTTTCCGAACGGTATTCCTAACCCGTTGCTGCCGGAAAATCGCAGCGCCACCGCAGACGCGGTGCTGGAATCAGGCGCCGATCTCGGGGTTGCCTGGGATGGCGACTATGACCGGTGTTTCCTGTTCGATGAAAAGGCCGGTTTTATCGAAGGCTATTACATAGTCGGCCTGCTCGCCGCGAGCTTCCTGTCACAGCCGGCCGGCGCGGGCAGCGCTATTGTGCACGACCCGCGGCTGGTCTGGAATACGATCGATATCGTCAGCGCCGGCGGTGGCCGCTCAGTGCAAAGCAAGTCGGGGCATGCGTTTATCAAGGAAAAGATGCGTGATGTAGATGCAATTTACGGCGGGGAGATGAGCGCGCATCATTACTTTCGCGATTTCGCTTACTGCGACAGCGGAATGATCCCGTGGCTGATTGTCACGCAGTTGATGAGTGAGCAGCGGCGGCCGCTGTCGGCCATGGTTGCCGAACGCATTGCCCGGTATCCCGCAAGCGGTGAGATCAACCGGCGTCTGGCTGACCCGAAAGCGACGATCGAGAAGGTACTGGAGCGCTACCGTCCGCAGGCCGTCAGCGAGGACCTGACCGACGGCATCAGCCTGGAATTCGACGAATGGCGATTCAACCTGCGGTCTTCGAACACCGAGCCGCTGGTGCGGCTGAATGTCGAGAGCCGTGGCGACGCCGGGCTGATGGAGGCCAGGACGGCAGAAATCCTCCAAATACTGGACTCCAGCTGACCCCCAGGGCAGACACCTGCGGTGGTTACCGGTAGAATCCCGGCCAAACCGGCGATACCTGACCATTGATGAACGTTGTTTCTGACGCGAAGCCCAGACGCCGCAGCCAGAGCCTGCTCGACTATTCGACGGCCGTCAGCGTGCTGTACGCGGCCACCGACCTGCTGGCGGTGACCCTGGCCGCTGTGGCGGGCTATTTCATGGTTTTTGCGACGCTGGCGATTCCCCTGTCTTACCAGGTCGCCGTTCTGTTGGGGGTCCTGCTCACCCGCATCATCTATTCGCAGGCCCGGGTGTACGACTCGTGGCGCGGCCGCAGCCTGTTCGATCAGCTGCGTATCATTCTTGTCGGCTGGCTCAGCGTCATCGTGATAATGATTCTGCTGGCGTTTATTTTTGACGTCAGCGGGCAGTTCTCGCGCCCGTGGCTTTTCTGGTGGGCCATCTTCGGTCTTGGCATGCTGCTGTTATCGCGGCTTTGCGCAACGCTGTTCCTGCGGCGGGCCCGCGCCCGCGGCTGGAACCACAAACGCGTTGTCATTGTCGGCGCGGGAGAGTGGGGCAGCGAGGTTATCCGGCGTCTGGGCGAGGCGGCCAGCTGGATCGGTATTGATGTGCTGTGCGCGCTCGACAAGGATGCCGAATTGCATGGCAGCAGCGTCGAGGGCGTCAACGTGCTCGGCGGTTACGACAAACTGCCCGCACTTCTGGAGAAGAAAATTTTCGACGAGGTATGGATCTGCCTGCCGCTGAGCGGCGGACGTACCCAGACTGTCGACGATGTTGAGGAAATACGACACCTGCTGCGCCACAGCACGGTGGAGCAGCGTCTGATTCCGGACCTGGCGGCCGCGCGACTGATCAACAAGCCGGCCACCGAAGTATTGGGCCTGCCGGTAATATCGTTGAGCAGTTCGCCGATGCGCGGTATCAATCGTTTCATCAAGGAGATCGCCGATCGCGTTCTGGCGGTGGTGCTGCTTATCGTGTTGAGCCCGCTGCTCGCTGCAATTGCTGCAGCGATACGACTGGATTCGAAGGGGCCGGTGCTGTTCAAGCAGATGCGGCACGGCTGGGACGGCCGGCCGATCCGTGTTTACAAGTTCCGTACCATGCGGGTGGATAAAGAGTCCGAGTTTCGCCAGGCTGTGCCCGGCGATGAGCGTATAACACGCATCGGCGCCTTCCTGCGTCGTACCAGCCTCGACGAGCTGCCGCAGCTGTTTAACGTCTTTCAGGGCAAGATGTCGCTGGTCGGCCCGCGACCGCATCCGATCCAGCTCAACCAGTACTTCATGGAGCAGATCGACTCTTTCATGCAGCGTCACAAGGTCAAGCCGGGAATCACCGGCTGGGCGCAGGTCAACGGCCTGCGCGGACAAACCGATACGCTGGAAAAGATGCGCGCACGTGTAGAGTACGATCTTTATTACATCGAAAACTGGTCGCTTTGGTTCGACCTGCGGATCATGATCATGACGGTGTTCCGCGGCTTCCTGAACGAAAACGCACATTGAGAAGAATATGAAAGACCTGGTCAGAAAACGCGTGCTGGTAACCGGGGGCGCGGGCTTCCTCGGTTCGTTCCTTTGTGAGCGCCTGTTACGTGATGGTCATGAAGTTATCTGCGTTGATAATTTCTTCACCGGACGCAAAAAGAACATCCTGCACCTGCTGGACGACCCGTATTTCGAAGTTATTCGTCATGACGTGACTTTCCCGCTGTATGCGGAGGTACAGGAAATCTACAACCTGGCATGCCCGGCATCGCCGATTCATTACCAGCACGACCCGGTACAGACGACCAAGACAAACGTGCATGGTGCGATCAATATGCTCGGGCTGGCAAAGCGATTGCGGGCAAAAATTTTCCAGGCATCGACCAGCGAAGTCTATGGTGACCCCGAAAAACACCCGCAGTCCGAAAGCTACTGGGGGCACGTGAACCCGATCGGTTTTCGCTCCTGCTACGATGAAGGTAAGCGTTGTGCCGAAACGCTGTTTTTCGACTATTTCCGTCAGCACCAGCTGCGCATCAAGGTGGCGCGGATTTTCAACACTTACGGTCCGCGCATGCACCCCGACGATGGCCGGGTGGTGTCCAACTTTATTTGCCAGGCGTTGCGCAACGAGGACCTGACAATATTTGGTGACGGCACCCAGACACGTGCGTTTTGCTATGTCGAGGATCTGATCGACGCCAGCGTGCGGTTGATGGAAAATACAGCAGACGATTTCACCGGCCCGGTAAATATCGGTAACCCCGGCGAATTTACTATTGGCGAACTGGCCGAGCAGGTCATCTCGCTTACCGGGTCGAAAGCGCGCATTCGTTACGAGCCGTTACCACAGGACGACCCGCGGCGGCGGCGGCCGGATATCTCGCTCGCACGCGAGGCGCTTGGATGGGAGCCGCAAACTGCCCTGAAGGACGGGCTGGTCCATACCATCGAGTATTTCGACGGCCTGCTGCGGGAACGCGCGGGTTGAAAGATGGTGGGCGATACTGGGATTGAACCAGTGACCTCTGCCGTGTGAAGGCAGCGCTCTCCCGCTGAGCTAATCGCCCTTTTCCCGCGCCAGGGGGCGAAATACTAAGGCCCTGGTGCCAGCCTGGTCAACGCCCGCTGTGTTGCACCGCTACAGCGCACTTCATACAATTGCGCGAATTTCACCGTATCCGGCGTCTGCAGCCGGGTATACCCAAGGCGGCAGGCCGTAAACCTGATCATTCAAGACAATCGCCAGCGTCGGCAAACAACCGGGCAGCGTTTCTGCGCGCGCCCGGGCCCGAGGGACGGATGCAGCATTTCAAAGACAAACGAATACTGATTACCGGTGCTTGCGGGACGGTCGGGCTGCAGCTGGTGCGGGTGCTGCTCGATGAGCAGGAAAACTCGCCTGCCGCGGTCATCGGGCTGGATAACAACGAAAGCGAGTTGTTCTATCTCGACCAGCATTATGCTGATGACGCGCGGGCCCACTTCTACGTAACCGATATTCGCGACCGTGGCTCACTTGGTCACCGCATGCACAATGTCGACATCGTATTTCATACAGCCGCGCTGAAACACGTAGTGCTGTGTGAGAGATCGCCATATGATGCCGTGCAGACGAACATTCATGGCGTCCACAATATTATTGCTGCAGCAGAAGACGCAGGCGTCAGCACAGTCATCTTCACCAGTTCGGACAAGGTCGTAAACCCGACCAATGTTATGGGTACATCAAAGCTGATGGGTGAGCGACTCATGACAGCAGCGGCCGGCCGCCAAAGTGATGGAGGCCCGGTTTTTGCTTCTACCCGCTTTGGCAACGTGCTTGGCTCCAATGGCTCTGTCGTCCCGGTTTTCCACCGTCAGATTTCCAGGGGCGGGCCGGTGACGCTGACTGATCCGCGGATGTTGCGTTTTGCAATGAGTGTTGAACAGTCGGTGCAGCTTATTCTGGATTCGGCGCAGGTTGCCCGTGGTGGCGAGGTGTTCGTCACCAAGATGCCGGTGATTCGCATCGAGGATCTGGCCAGCGTTATGGTGCGCGAACTGGCGGCCGTCTATGGTCACCAGCCAGGCCAGGTGCCGATCGAAGTGATTGGTATCAAGCCGGGAGAGAAGCTGTGCGAGGAACTGATGAGCCGTGAGGAAACGCGTCGGGCCGTAGAGCTTAGTCGCTACTATGTAATCCTGCCGGCATTTCGCGGTGGTGGCAGCAATATCGATTACCATTACGACACCATCATTAGCAGTAAGGTTGACACCCCGTATGTATCTGCCGACGAACCCGCAATGAGCCAGGATGAGCTGGCAACTTTTTTGCGTGACCATGGGCTGCTCCATCCACATGCGTTCGATCCAGACCGGGTGCATCGAACCCCTGCCGCGGTGGCACAGGCATGAGCGTCAGGACCCGTTTTGCACCCAGCCCGACCGGTTATCTGCATATCGGCGGTGCGCGCACCGCGCTTTTTTGCTGGCTGTACACCCGCCGCATGGGCGGTACCTTTATTCTGCGCATCGAAGATACTGATCGTGAGCGCTCGACGGATGCCCACGTGCAGGTTATTCACGAGGCGATGAACTGGCTGGGGCTGCGCGCCGACGAAGGGCCGTACTACCAGACACAGCGCTTCGATCGCTACAACGAGGTCATCGACGAGCTGCTGGCGTCCGGCAAGGCCTACCGCTGTTATTGCAGCCGCGAAAGGCTCGACGAGTTGCGCCAGCAGCAGCAGGCAGCGGGACTCAAGCCGCGCTACGATGGCCGCTGCCGCGACCTGGCCGATACCGGCCAGACGCATGTCATTCGCTTTCGCAACCCCGACGATGGCCAGGTGGTTTTCGAAGACGCGGTGCACGGTACGACGGCCTTCGACAATACAGAACTCGATGATCTGATCATAAGGCGCTCGGACGGCACTCCGACATACAACCTGTCGGTGGTGGTCGATGACGTCGACATGGAAATCACACACGTGATCCGTGGCGACGATCATCTGAATAACACGCCGCGGCAGGCAAATATTTATCACGCGATGGGTGCCACGCTGCCGGTGTTTGCCCATCTGCCGATGATTCTCGGTGCCGATGGCGCACGTCTGTCCAAGCGTCACGGCTCGGTGAGCGTGCTGGAATATCGCGAGGAGGGCTACCTGCCGGAAGCGTTGCTCAATTACCTGGTCCGGCTGGGCTGGTCACATGGCGATCAGGAAATTTTTGGTCTCAACGAAATGATCAGCCTGTTTGACCTGGCTGATGTGAACAAGGCGCCGTCAAAGTTCAACCCCGAAAAGCTGCTTTGGCTCAACCAGCACCACATCAAGGACGGCGACCCGGCACGGCTGGGGGAACTGCTGGGAGAGCACCTGCGGCGTCTTGGCGTCGAGCCGGCGGCCGAGCCGGCTTTGCCGGATGTGGTTCGGGCGCAGCAGGAGCGCGCCCGGACTATGGTCGAGATGGCGATGGCCAGCGAGTTCTTTTATCGCGATGTCACCGAGTACAACGAAAAAGCGGCAAAGAAACACCTGAAGCAGGCGGCACGCGAACCGCTGAAGCAGGTCCGAGCCAGCCTGGCGGACCTGACCGCATGGCAGACCGATGATATTCACGCGGTGATCGACCAGGTCGCCCAGGCGCTCGAGCTGAAGATGGGAAAGGTCGCACAGCCGGTGCGGGTGGCTGTCTCCGGGGGGCCGATCTCTCCGCCTATCGACATTACCCTGCGGCTGCTGGGGCGGCGCAGGACGCTTGAGCGCCTCGATCGGGCGGTCCGTTTCATTGATGACAGGGCCGGGCCCGCCAGTGATTGACAGGCTGGTGGCGGCTGGCGTAGATTGCGCGATCGGCGTGGGGCTATAGCTCAGCTGGGAGAGCGCTTGCATGGCATGCAAGAGGTCGTCGGTTCGATCCCGTCTAGCTCCACCATTTTTACAGTTTTAGCGCGTCCCCATCGTCTAGAGGCCTAGGACTCCGCCCTTTCACGGCGGTAACAGGGGTTCGAATCCCCTTGGGGACGCCATTTTCTCTCCCTAAGTGACTGAAAATAATAATAATAAAGGTCACTTGAGGGAGGGGTTACTCTCAAATCTACTCACAACCCCAAACAGACTTTGGGCCTCAGGGTAGGCCACTTGACGAACGCAACTATCTGATTTACTTGACAAAACTCATTGACACTGGGTCTCGTTGTCAGTATGGTGGATCTTCGATATGAGAGTATACGCATATAACCCTATGTTTTTATTGTTTTTTTTCTAAACACTAAGCCTTCTAAATGTACTATCGCGCATCCGAGATCTACAG